>DATAFT010000169.1:0-11123 GCA_036257295.1 Thermoanaerobaculia bacterium | reverse complement strand
TCCCAGTAGCGCAAGGTCGAGGCGGCCACACCGGCCCAGGCCGCCGCCGCGCCGATGCTCAGCTCCGCTCGCTCGGTGGTGTGCGTATCCATCTCGACTCTCCGATCGGCGTCGGTCCTTGACTTCAAGTCGACTTTAAGTTCTAGCCTAGCAGGGGAAACCAACGAAAGGAGCGTTCCAAATGCTCGGCACCGACCTGCTCACCCTGCTCGGAGCACTGGCGACCGTCGCCGGTCCAGCCACTGTCCCCGGCGAGGCAGCGGCGACAACAGCAAAATCACCGATGGTCGCCTGCACCCTCGGCTCGGCCGAGAAGCGCGAAAGAAAATCGATGCTCGAGCGCGAGCTGGTACCCAACATTCAGGAGGTCGAGGAGCAAGCCAACGGCTACGTGCTCTGGTTCGATCGCGCCGACGGCCGCTTGGCCACGATCGCGAGCTTCGTCGAGCTCGAGAGCCGCTGCTGCGCGTTTCTCGACTTCGAGATCCGCGTCGCGTCGGCCGGCGATCGCATCGCGCTGGTGCTCTCGGGCCCGGAGGGGACGAAGCAGCTCTTGAAGCCGCTGATCGAGAAACGCGGCGGCGGAGAGTGATCCGGGCGTTCAGCTCTGCTGGGGGTCGAGGGCGGCGCCCCCGCGCGCTGCCGGGATCGACGAGCCGAGGACCTTCAGGATCTCGTCGAGAAGAAAGACGTCGGTGAGCAGAGCCCGCACGTGAAGCGAGGCATTGAGGTTGTCTACCAACTGGGAGCTGATCCCGGGCTGAGCCAGCACCAGACGAACCGCCGCCAGCGCCTTGCCGGCGTCGTCTGCCAGCACCCGTTGAAAGTCCTGGTGCTGGGCGCGGGCGGCTATCGCTTCGGCGGCGACGAAGCGCTCGAACGACGCCTGCAACCCGTCGAGCGACGCGGCCAGAGCGTCGAGCTCACCGCGGATGCGGCCTCCCTCGCGGCCGCTGCTCTCCGCCGGAAGGCCCTGCGCGGCGAAGGCCAACATGTACTCGTAAGCGGATTCGACGGTGTCGAGCCGGCGGCGTAGGTCGTCTCGTTCCATGGACATACGCGTACGTTACCCGAGAGTGGAGCGTTCCTGACGATTTTCTGACGGGAGATCTCTACTCTTCAGCCTCCAACGGATCGGGCAACCGATCCAATCTGGTTCGTCTCGCTTGGGAGGGTGCCACCGCAACCGGAGGACGGGCGTGCTGAGCACCGCGCAGGACAAGAACGATCAAGAGACCCTGTTCGGCCGCATCGCCGTCGAGCAGGGCCACATCACGCCGGACCAATTGGTCCAGGCGGTGCTGGTCCAGGGCCGACAGCCCAACGGACGCAAGCTCGGCGAGATCCTCCTCGACCAGGGACTGATCGGCTCCGATCAGCTCCTCCAGATCCTTCGCGAGCAGCGCCGGCGCCTCGGCGGTCCCGCTGTCATCGCCGTACCGCCAGAAAGGCCCCCGGTTGCCACCCGAGCCACGGAAGCGCCGATCGCGCCGCCGGCGCGGCCCTCGGTTGCGGTCTCGGCGCCGGTGCCGACGACCGCTGGCAGTCTCGACCAGTTGCTGCGCCGAGCGGTCTCGCAGGGAGCGACCGATCTGCATCTGCACAGCGCTTCACGCCCGCGCATGCGCGTCGCGGGGACCCTGCGCGACGCGAGCGACACGGCACTTTCGGCCGAGCAGCTGACAGCGCTGATCCGGTCCGCGCTGCCCGCGGAGGTGATGGCGAAGCTCGAGGCGGACAAGCAGGTCGATTTCGTCCACACCGTCGAAGGCGTCGGACGCTTCCGCGCCAACGCCTACCGGCAGCAGCGCGGGTTGGACCTGGTGCTGCGCGCCATCCCGCCGCAGCCTCCGACGCTCGCCACCCTCGGCTTGCCCGAGGGACTCGGCAAGCTGACGCACCACCATCAGGGCCTGGTCCTCGTCACCGGTCCTTCGGGATGCGGGAAGACGTCGACGCTCGCCGCCCTGGTCAACCTGATCAACCAGGAGCGGCAGGTGCACATCCTCACCGCCGAGGAGCCCATCGAGTACATCCAGCCCTCGCGGCGCGCGCTGGTCAACCAGCGCGAGATCGGCTCTCACAGCGAGAGCTATGCCCGCATGCTGCGCGGCGCTCTGCGCGAGGATCCCGACGTGATCGCGCTCGGTGACCTGCGCGATCACGCATCGATCAGCCTGGCGCTCACCGCGGCCGAAACCGGCCACCTGGTGATCGCGACCATGCACACCGGCGGCGCGATCCGCACCATCAACCGGCTCATCGGCGCCTTTCCGCCCAACGAGCAGGACCAGGTTCGCATCATGGTGTCGGAGTCGCTGCGCGCGATCGTCTCGCAGCGCCTGGTGCCGCGCAAGGACGGCCACGGTCGTGTGCCCGCGGTCGAGGTGCTGATCGCGACCCGCGCGGTGAGCAACCTGATCCGCGAGCGCAAGAACTTCCAGATCGAGACCGTGCTCCAGCTCGGAACCGCCGACGGAATGTGCACGCTCGAGCAGTCGCTGGACCGGCTCGTGAACGCCGGCATCGTCACTCGGGAGGACGCCGCCCTTCACCGCCCCGAGAGCTACATCGTCGCCGACCTTTCCGGAGCGGGCAATGCGAGTAAGTGAACTGCTCGAGCGGACCTGTTCAGTAGGCGGCTCGGACCTCCACCTCGCCGCCGGAATCGCACCCAGGATCCGCCTCCACGGCGAGCTCGAAGAGGTCGCCGGCTGGCCCGTCCTCCGCGACACCGATCTGCGCGCCGGGCTGCGCGAGTTGGTCTCCGGCGAACAGTGGGCCGCCTTCGAGGAGCGCGGCGATCTCGACTATGCCTACGCTCTGTCGCAGGAGCGCTTCCGCGCCAACTACTTCGAGCAGGCGCAGGGCATCGCGGCCGTCTTCCGCCTCATCCCGGCCCGCATCAAGACGCTGGAGGACCTCGCGGTGCCGCCCGCCATCGAGCGGCTCGCCCACGTCACCGGCGGTCTCGTGCTGGTCACCGGGCCGACCGGGTCGGGCAAGTCGACCACGCTCGCGGCCATCGTCCACCGCATCAACGAGTGCTACGACAAGCACGTCGTCACCATCGAGGACCCCATCGAGTTCGTCCATCACGAGCGGCGCTGCGTCTTCTCGCAGCGCGAGGTCGGCACCGATGCCACCAGCTTCGCCGAGGCGCTGCGCTCCGCCATGCGACAGGACGCCGACGTGATCCTGGTGGGCGAGCTGCGCGACCTCGAGACCATCTCGCTGGCGATCCAGGCGGCGGAGATGGGCGCACTCGTGCTCGCCACTCTCCACACCTCGGGCGCGGTCAAGACCGTCGATCGCATCATCGACGTCTTCCCCGGAGGCGAGCAGCCGCGCATCCGCCTCTCGCTCGGCGACGCGCTGGCGGCGGTGGTGTCGCAGCTCCTGATCCCGACCGCCGACGGCAAGGGCCGCGTCGCCGCGACCGAGATCCTGTTCCGCTGCCAGGGGCTAGCCAACGCGATCCGCGAGGGCGCCACGCCGATGATCCGCAACCTGATCCAGTCCGGGCGCAAGGCCGGCATGCGCTCGATGGACGACTCGCTGCTGGAGCTGCTGGCGCAGAAGCGCATCACGCTCGACGAGGCGCTGCGCAAGGCGACCGAGAAGCAGCGGTTCGAGAGCGACCGGCGCGCCTGAGCTCATCCCCCCACAGGTTCGGTACAGTTGGCGTGGACGCCGCAGTCGCGGCGCCGCCAACCATCGGAGAGCACCGAGATGCCGCAGCGCGGAAAGAGCAAGAAGAGCGTCGCCAAGAAGTCGAGTGCCAAGAAGATCGTCAAGCCCGCCGCCGCCCGGTCCGCGGCGAAACCGGCCGCCGCCAAGGCCAAGCCGGCAAGCGCGGCGAAGGCGAAGTCGAAGCAGGAAGAACGACCGAAAACGGCACGCAGGCTTCCGCGCTGGATGGCGGAGCACCTCGACAGCTACCTCAAGACCAACGGTGCTGTCGGCCACATCTGGAGAGGGATGCCGACGCTGCTCCTCACCACCACCGGACGCCGGTCCGGTGAGGAGCGCATCCTGCCGCTGCTCTACGGTCGCGATGGGAACCGCTACGTACTGGTCGCGTCGATGGGCGGCGCTCCCGATCATCCGGCCTGGTACAAGAACCTGGTGGACGATCCCGAGGTGCGGGTGCAAGTCGGGGCCGACCGTTTCCGGGCGCGAGCGCGCACCGCCAACCGCGACGAGCGGCCGCGACTGTGGCGGCTGATGACCAAGCTCTTCCCGACCTACGACAAGTATCAGGCGATCACGCGCCGCGAAATCCCAGTGATCCTGATCGAGCGGCATTAGGCGAAGCAGCTCGCCGAATGCTGTTCGCCGACATTCAGCTCGCCGCTCGCATCGAGCGGGCGGAGTGCGATCTCCTGCGCGACTGCGCTCTCTCCATCGCGCGCGGGCGCGACACGCCGGTGATGCTGCGGCCGATCGCGGGCGGTGTCGCCGTCCATACCGGCGACGCCTCGCCTCTCAACAAGGTCGCCGGCCTCGGCTTCGGAGGCATGCCCGCGGCCGTCGAGCTCGACTCGATCGAGCGCGAGTTCGCGACGGCTGGAGCACCGGTGCAAGTCGAGCTGTCCTGCCTCGCCGAGGCCGGAATCGGCTCGCTGCTCACCGAGCGCGGCTATCGTCTGGTCGGCTTCGAGAACGTCCTCGGGCGACGGCTCCCGGCGCCCGATCTCGAACCGCGCCGCCAGCAGGGCGGTGGTGTCGAGGTCGCGCCGAGCGAGCGCCATGAGCTTCCCGTCTGGCTCGACGTCGTCGCCACCGGCTTCGCCAACCCGGACGCGCAGGGAGTCGCATCACACGAATCGTTCTCCCGAGAAGCGACGGAGCGCGTGATGAAGGACCTGGCGTCCGCGCCGACGTTGATCCGTTATCTCGCGCGCCGCGACGGCACGCCGGCGGGAGGCGCGTCCATGCGCGCCGCCGACGGCATCTGCCAGCTCTGCGGCGCCGCCACTCTCCCCGATCACCGCCGGCACGGAGTCCAGAGCGCGATGCTGGCGCGGCGGCTCGACGACGCGACGCGCGCCGGCTGCGAGGTCGCGGTGGTGACCACTCTCCCCGGCTCGAAGTCGCAGCAGAACGTGCAGCGCCTCGGCTTCGAGCTGCTCTATACGCGCGCCATCCTGGTGTTGGGTTGACTGGGCGCGGCGGTCGTCCGCTGCGTCTGGTCGCCACCTGCGGCCCCGGTCTCGAGTCGATCCTCGCCGGTGAGCTCACCACGCTCGGCTTCGCCTCGGTCGAACCGGGTCGCAGCGCCGTTCACTTCCAGGGCGGCTGGCCCGAGGTATGGCGCGCGAGCTACTGGCTGCGCACGGCGAACCGCGTGCTGATCGAGCTCGCGAGCTTTCCCGCCTCGAGCAGCGAAGAGCTCTACACCGGCGCCGGCGCGTTGCTCGTCGGCCGCATCGAGCTCGACGGTGTCGCCCTCGCGGACCTCCTGACGCCGAACCGAACGTTCGCGGTCGCCGCCACCTCGAGCGGCTCTCGTCTGCGCGACACCCGCTGGATCGCGCTCAAGGCGAAGGACGCCATCGCCGACGCGCAGCGCGCGCGCTTTCGTCGCCGCGCCGACGTCGACCCGCGCCGGCCGGAGGTTCCGCTGCGGGTCTGGCTCCACGACGATCGCGCCACTCTGCTGCTCGACGCCTCACGCGAGCCGCTCGACCACCGCGGCTACCGCCAGGTTTCGGGCATGGCGCCGTTGCGAGAGCAGCTCGCCGCCGCGCTGGTGCTCGCCAGTGGTTGGAGCGGCGACGGCCCGGTGGTCGATCCGATGTGCGGCACCGGAACCCTTCTGATCGAGGCGGGCTGGATCGCGCTCGATCGCGCGCCCGGCGCACTGCGCGCGAGCTGGGTCTTCGAGCGATGGCCCGGGTTCGATGCGCCCGCGTTCGCGCGCGTCCGCGACCGGGGATCGAGAGCCGGCGCGCGCGATCGTCCGGTCACGCTTCGTCTCCACGGGCGCGACCTGTCGAGCGACGCCGTCCGCGCGGCCCACGTCAATCTGGAGACGGCCGGTCTGGCCGAGCTGGCGGACGTCGAGGTCGGCGACGGCTTCGCCTTCGAGCCGCCACCCGAGTCGGGGCTGATCGTCACCAACCCGGCCTACGGCGAACGGCTGGAGACCACGGACGACGAGTGGCGGCGCCTGGGCGATCTGCTCAAGCAGCGCTATGCCGGCTGGCACTGCACGGTGATCGCGGGCGAGCCCTCGTTCGGCAAGCACATCGGTCTCAAGCCGAAGCGGCGGATTCCGGTGAAGAACGGACCGCTCGACGCCAGGCTGCTGGTGTTCGACCTTTATCGCGGCTCGGCGCGGTCGAGCGGTGAACCGGACCCTGTGCGATCATCGACTTTTCCGAGCAACGCTGGAGGTCCGAGATCATGACGCACGACGGCAGCGAAGTCCTCTACGAAGTCCGCGGCGCCACCGCGATCGTCACGCTCAACCGGCCGCGCTACCACAACGCGCAAAGCTGGGCGCTGCTCGACGCTCTCGACGCGGCGCTCGATCGGGCCTCCTCCGACGACGCGGTGCGCGTCGTCCTGGTGCGGGGCGCCGGAGAGAACTTCTCGTCGGGCCACGATCTGGGCACGCCCGAACAGCGCGCCGACCGCGAGGCGAGGGGCATCCCCGATCAGGGTCTGCTCTTCTACGACAACTTCCGCAAGTACAACCTCGACCTCACCGTCAAGTGGCGCAACCTGCAGAAACCGACCATCGCGATGGTGCGCGGCTGGTGCATCTATGGCGGCTGGATGATCGCGGCGGCGATGGACGTCATCTTCGCTTCGCCCGACGCCAAGTTCCTCGCCGGCCTGGTCGAGTATTTCTCGATCCCGTGGGACATCTCGCCGCGCAAGGCGAAGGAGCTCTGCTTCGAGAGCCGCTTCATCGACGCCGCCGAGGCGAAGGATCTCGGCTTCGTCAACCGCGTCTACCCCGCCGCCGACCTCGAGCGCGAGACGCTCGCGTACGCCGCGCGCGTCGCCGAGCAGAGCCCGGTGGCGCTGCGCCTCTCGAAGCTCGCGATCAACAAGGCGCAGGACCTGCAGGGACTCGCGGCGGGGGTCGAGGCAGCGTTCGCCGACTACCTGGTGCTGATGCAGACCCGCGGCGTCGAGCGCGTGGGCGCCGACGGCCGACGGCTGGGCGGAGTCGATCTGGCGCTCAAGGGTCTTCGCGGTGAGCGGGCCGGGCTCGAGCCGGTGGCTACGGCCCAGGGACGCTCGACGGCGGCTTGACCGGAGCGGCCACCCGGCCGATATCGCTCAACGCGATCACGCCGCCGCGGAAGGCGGAGTGCGAGACCTTCTCGAGCAGACGCTCGTCGGCGGTCACCAGCACACACTTCTCGAGCTCCGCCAGCGCCAGGTAGAAGCAGCCGTCGACCGAGCAGTCGAGCATCGCCGCAAGCGCGTAGGCCTGGCTCGAGAGCTGAGCGCTCTCGACCAGTCGATCGAACGAGGTCGCGATCGCGGCCGCGATCCGCTTGCCGTGCTCGCGCGTGATCTGGTTGGTCCGGGTCAGCTTCCAGGCGGCGCTGATCACCTCGGGCACCAGCAGGTCCGGCGCCACCAGCGGCTCGTCGCGCTCGAGCAAGGCGAGCGCTTCCGGCGTCCCCGGCGCCTCGACGTACCAGCGTAGAGCTACGCTCGCGTCGATCACCAACGTCATGGCTCCCCCTCCTGCTCCGATCGTCGGCCGCGACCGCAACGCTCCGCTTCGTCAGCGATCGCGATCGTCGCGGATCAACGCCTCGAGATCGCCGGTTACGGCGCTCTCGTCGAGCGAGCGGATCGACACCGCGATCTCGAGGACCTCCGCGCGGCTCGGCTTCGCCGCCTCCGCCAGCACCAGGCGCAGCTCCTGTTCGAGCGATCGGCCGTGCGCAGCGGCGCGTGACTTGAGTGCGCTCACGGTCTGTTGATCGAGATTTCTCACGATGACCTGCGACATCGGAGTGATGCTATCAAAATTGATATCCCTCGCGACGAGAATCGCTACCTCGACCGCGCATCGGTCGGGCCGAGCGCGCAGGCTTATGATCGTTCCTCATTTCCAGAAAGGGAGTCTCGATGCCCTCTCGGTCAACGCTCTCCGTCTCGCGTCTCCACTACTCGGACCGCCTCGTTCCCGTCGTACTCGTGCTCGCCGCGGCGCTCGCGGTCGGCGCCTGCGCGCCCGCCACCGAATCCGAGGACGCGGCGGCGCCGGCCGGCGACGCCGCCGCCAAGGCAACCTCGCACTTCGGTGACTACGGTCCGGTCACGCCACCGTTCGACGGACGCACGCGCCACTCGGTCTACATCCCGATGAAGGACGGAGTCGACGTGGCCATCGACTACTACCTCCCGACGGCAGGCGGTGTCGAGACCACCGAGAAGCTCCCGGTCGTCCTCCACTACACGCGCTATCAGCGCGCCACCGAGGACGAGACCGGAAAGCTCAAGACCGCGGTCGACGACGATCCAGTCCTGCAACACCTCTCGAGCAACGGATACGTGGTCGCGGTCGCCGACGCGCGCGGCACCGGTGCGTCGTATGGAGTCAACGAAGGCGCCTTCTCGCCCGCGGAGAACGCCGACTCGTACACCATCGTCGAGTGGCTGGCGGCGCAGCCGTGGTCGACCGGCAAGGTCGGCATGCAGGGCCGCTCCTATCCCGGCATGACCCAGTACGAAGCGGCAACACAGGGCCCGCCCGCGCTCAAGGCGATCTTCGCCGAGATGGCGGGGCCGACTGCCTATGACTTCGTGTTCACCAACGGCACCTACAAGAAGGACTTCATCGATCAATGGGGCACCCTCACCAAGCAGATGGATCTGTCGCAGTCGACCAAGCCAGCCCGCGTCGACGACGATGCGGACGGCAAGCGACGTGACGAGGCGGTGGCCGGGCATGCCAAGAACCTGTGGGCGCACGACATCCTCGGCACGCCCGGCGCTCGCATGCGCGACTTCGACGGCGCCGCGGCAAACGGTGCCCGCTGGTCGTGGGAAGCGATCAACACCATCGACGACACCAAGGCATTCGAGACCAACAAGATCGCGATCTACCACCTGGTCGGCTGGTACGACATCTACACCACGCAGCAGCCGTTCCTCTACGAGGCGCTCGAGGGCCGCGTGCCGCAGAAGATGATGATCGGGCCGTGGACGCATTCCGGCGGGTACGGAGGCAAGGTGCACGAGGCCGAGATCCTGCGCTGGTACGACTACTGGCTCAAAGGCGTTGAGAACGGGATCATGGACGAGGAGCCGGTCCACTACTACGTGATGAAAGGCAACAACACCGTGCCGCCTCAGTTGGCGAGCGCGGCCGCGGCCACCGACCGACCGGCAGGGGACGGCGAGGCGGCAGACGACGAAACGGCGCCCGCCCGCAGTCTCGACGAAGATAGCGCCGAGGTCGGCAGTGCGTGGGTCGCGACTCGCGAGTGGCCGCCTGCGGGCGCCGCGCCGCGTCGCTTCTCGCTCGACGGCGGTCCCTCCAAGACCGTCGATTCGGTCAACGACGGCGTGCTCACGATCGCGGCCGCCGGTGGCGGCACGGCTGGCGGCGCGGCGGCGCCGGTGGTCGCCGAGGGAACGGATCGCTACCAGGTCGACTACAGCTCGTCGATGGGGACGTTCTCGCGATGGATGAACGGCTATGGCTCGAGCCGCAAAGAGCCCGCGCGCACCACGTTCTTCGACGAGCGCACGCCAGAGGATCGCAAGGCCCTCACCTGGACCTCGCCGGCTCTGACCGAGCCGATGACGATAGTCGGCTACCCCGTCGTCCATCTGGTGATGAGCTCGACCCACTCCGACGGCGACGTCTTCGTCTACCTCGAGGAGGTGGACGAGAACGGCGCCGCGCACTACGTCAGCGAAGGGGCGCTGCGCGCTTCGCATCGCAAGACCGACCCGGCCGCATGGCCCAACTTCGGCCTGCCGTTCCACCGCTCGACCCAGGCCGATCTCCAGCCGCTCACTCCCGGTGAGCCGACGCCGCTCGATTTCGACCTCGAGGGCACCGCGATCACGATCGACGCCGGCCATCGAATCCGCGTCACCCTCGCCGGCGCCGACCGGGCGAACTACGAGCTGTGGCCCGACCTCAAGGGCAAAGACCGGCCGACCATCACCGTCCATCGCGGCGGCGATCACGCATCCTGGATCGAGCTGCCGGTGGTGAACGGCGGCACCACATGAGGCCCTGAATTGGATTCCACGTAGCGCCCGATCAGAGAAACGGAGGCGATGAGATGACCTACGAGACCATTCTGGTGTCGGTCGAGGATCGCGTGGCGACGATCACCTTGAATCGGCCCGACCGCATGAACGCTTGGACCGGGCAACTCGCGGCCGAGGTGAGCTCGGCGCTGCGCGCCGCCAACGACGACGACGGCGTGCGCGCGGTCGTGATCACCGGCGCCGGCCGGGCGTTCTGCGCCGGCGCCGACCTCGGTGGCGGCGGCGGCACCTTCGCGGGACGCGAAGAACGGCGCGCGCCGGCCCAGCCGCAGATCCTTCCCTACGAAATCGACAAGCCCGTGATCGCCGCCATCAATGGCGCCGCGGTCGGCGTCGGCATCACGTACCCGATGATGTGCGACGTCCGCATCGTCGCCGAGGACGCCAAGATCCAGTTCGCGTTCGTGCGGCGCGGCGTCATCCCCGAGCTCGCGTCGCACGTGATCGTGGCGCGGGTCGTGGGACTGTCGAACGCGGCCGACCTGTTGTTGTCCGGCCGGATGATCCTGGGCCGGGAGGCGGCGGCGATGGGCCTGGCGTCGGAGTCGCTGCCCCGCGATCAAGTGCTGCCGCGCGCGCTCGAGCGCGCCAAGGACATCGCCGCCAACACCGCGCCGGTGTCGGTGGCGATCGCCAAGCGCCTGCTGTGGGAAGGCCTCACCTCGTCGGTGCCGCAGATGCGGGAGCGCGAGGGCAAGCTCTTCACCTGGGCCGGGAACCAGCCCGATTCGAAAGAGGGAGTGCTGTCGTTCCTCGAGAAGAGGGCGCCGGCGTGGAAGCTGTCGACGGCGAGGGACACGCCGCGCGATCTGCTGGTGCCCGAAGCGCGGGCTATGGGCCGCGGGGTGACCTAG
>DATAFT010000147.1:0-3451 GCA_036257295.1 Thermoanaerobaculia bacterium | reverse complement strand
CCGGTTCCTCTACGTCGAGTCGTGCAATCAGTGCGCGGCATGCAAGCACGGGCTCAGAACCGCGAGTGAGGCTCTCGACGGCCTGCTCGGCGCTCGGCCCGCCAAGGGCGACGACTATCTGCGGGCGTTGTACGGCGCTCGCAGCGCGCCTCAAGCCAACCGTTGCTACCTGCCGGTGCAGGGCGCCGCGCTGATCCCCAGCCTCCTCGAGACCTTCGAGCAGGAGTTCGACGCTCACCTCGCGAAGCCGAGCAGCGCCGAGCCCATCCTGATCGCGCAGATCCGCGACTTCGACAGCGAGCAGGAGGTGTTCGAGCTCGACGAGCGTCAGGCGCGCAAGCAACCGGACTGGACCTACGCCGAGGAGCCGCGACCGAGCGCGACTCGGGTCGCCACCACTCCGCGCGACGCCGCCCGCGCCCCGGTCGTCGTGCGGTTGTCGAACGAGCTGGTGCCCGATCTTCGCGAGCGGGCGCAGTCTTCGGGTCACACCCTGGACGAGATCGTCAACCACGCCCTGCAGGAGTGGTTGGCGACGAAGCGATGAGCGCTGGCGTGACGGTCGCCGGTCACCGGGAGGGCTTGTGCCAGCCTCCGACGTCCGCCGCCAGCACGTCGGCCTCGGGCGGACCCCAGCTCCCGGGCGAGTACTCGTTCACCGGCGTGACGTTCCCCAGCACCGGATCGACCACGGTCCACGCCGCCTCGACCTCGTCCTGGCGCGCGAACAGCATGGGGTCGCCCTCCATGGCGTCGCCCAGTAGACGCTCGTAGGCGTCCATCTCGTCGCCGTCCGGTTGGTCGGTGACCGAGAACTCGGTCGGCTCCGAGACCAGCTCGTCGCCGGCGCGCTTGACGCGGGCGCCCAGACCGATGATGACCTCGGGGCTCAACCGGAAGCGGAAGTAGTTGGTCTCCCCCTGCGCCAGCTTCGCGAGCGGCGGCCGCCTGAGAGTCACCAGGACCTCGGTGGCGGTGACGGCGAGGCGCTTGCCGGTCCGCACCAGGAACGGCACGCCCTCCCACCGCCACGAGTCGATGAAGAGCCGCACCGCGGCGAACGTCTCCACTTGCGAGTCGGGGGCGACACCCTCCTCGTCACGGTAGCCGCGGTACTGGCCGCGAACCAGATGCTCGGGGCTGAGCGGTCGGATCAACCGGAAGACCTTGGCCTGCTCGTCACTGATCGATTCGCGTTGCCCGAGAGCCGGCGGCTCCATCGCCAGGAATCCCACCACCTGCAGGAGGTGGTTCTGGATTACGTCGCGGATGGCGCCGACTTCCTCGTAGAAGCGGCCGCGCCCTCCGACCCCGAAGTGCTCCGCCAGCGTGACCTGGACACTCTGCACGTAGTGGTTGTTCCAGATCGGCTCGAGGAAGGTGTTGGCGAATCGGAACACCAGCAGGTTCTGCACCGCTTCCTTGCCGAGGAAGTGGTCGATGCGGAAGATGTGCCGCTCGTCGAAGACCGTCTCGATGGTCGCGTTGAGCGCGAGCGCCGAGGCGAGATCGCGACCGAACGGCTTCTCCACCACGATCCGCGCGTGGGCCGCGCAGCTCGACTTGCCGAGCCCCTCGACCACGGTGCCGAACAGGTTGGGCGGGATCGCGAGGTAGTGCAGCGGCCGTTCGGCTTTGCCCAGGGCCTGCTTGAGCGCGGCGTAGGTCGGAGCGTCCCGATAGTCGCCTCCGACGTAGCGAAGCTGGGCCAACAGCTTGGACAGGGCCTTGCGATCGACCCGGCCTTCGTGCGCGCCGTGTTGCTCGACGCTCTCGCGGACACGGGCCCGCAGCTCCTCGAGCGTCCACTCGGAGCGCGCGACGCCGATCACCGGCACGTCGAGGCTGCCACGCTTCGCCATGGCGTAGAGCGCGGGGAAGATCTTCCTGCGCGCCAGGTCGCCGGTGACGCCGAACAGGACGAGAGCGTCGGAGTGCGGCGCCGGCGTCACTTGTCACGCTTCTCGGAATGGCCACCGAACTCGAAGCGCAGCGCGGAGAGCAGGCGGTCCTGGAAGTCCGCTTCGCCGCGCGAGCTGAATCGCTCGAAGAGCGCCGCGGTGATGACGTGCGCCGGCACCCCCTCGTCGATCGCCGCCTTCACCGTCCAACGCCCCTCGCCCGAGTCGGACACGCGCCCTTCGAAGCGTTCGAGGGCGGGGTCCTTGGCCAGCGCGGCGGCCGTCAGGTCGAGCAGCCACGAAGAAATGACGCTGCCGCGTCGCCACACCTCGGCGATATCCGCCAGATCGAAGTCGTAGGCGTACATCTCGGGTTCCGCGAGCGGTGTGGTCTCGGCGTCGCGGTCGTGCGCGCGCTTGCCGATGTCGGCGTGCTGCAAGAGATTGAAACCCTCGGAGTACGCTGCCATCAGTCCGTACTCGATGCCGTTGTGCACCATCTTGACGAAATGGCCGGCGCCGTGCGGTCCACAGTGCAGGTATCCGAGCTCGGCGGTTCCGCCCCGCTGCTCGCGCCCACGCGTGGGCGCGATGGCGCCTCGACCCGGCGCCAGCGTCGCGAACAAGGGATCCAGATGCTCCACCACCTCGCGCTCGCCGCCGATCATCAGACAGAAGCCGCGCTCGAGCCCGAAGACACCACCGCTGGTGCCGCAGTCGACGTAATGGAGCTCGCGCTCGCGGCAGCGCTTCGCGCGCGCGATGTCGTCGCGGTAGTAGGAGTTGCCGCCGTCGATGACGATGTCGCCGGGCTCGAGCCGGCCGAGCAGGCCGTCGAGCGTGGCATCGACCACCGCCGCCGGCACCATGAGCCAGATCGCGCGGGGCTTCGCCAGCGCGGCCACGAAGTCGTCGAGCGTCTTCGCTCCGCGGGCGCCGTCGCCGGCCAGGGCCGCGATCGCGTCGGCCGAGAGATCGTGGACCACGCACTGGTGGCCGCCGCGCATCAATCGCCGGACCATGCCGGCTCCCATCCGCCCCAGACCGATCATCCCGACTTGCATAGTGGATTCCGCGATGCGCGTGGTGGTTCCGGTCGTCGCGCCGCGCGGATCACTCTAACGCGTCACGGTAGATCCGCGCCGGCGATCGCATCGGTGGTGAAGAACTAGCGCCACCAGTCGGGGTCGGTCAAGGCCTCGATTCGGAGCAGCGCCCGCGTGTAGTAGTCCTCCCAGATCCCGCTGAAGACCGGATTGAGAGTGGTCGGGCTCGACGCGAAGCGGCATACCAGAGTCGCGTCGGTGGCGGCGTGATCGGCCTCGTCGTCGGGGAGCGAGGCGGCGAGCGACGGTTGACCGGTGGGTCGGTGGTGAAATCGGCGACAGTCGCGGTGTCGTCACGATCGTCGGCACGGCTGGTCCGTGGTCGCGCCGAGCCGGCTTCGCATGCACAGCCGGCGAGCAGCACGCAGGCCGACAGCAGACCACGAGCCGCATCGCGCCACGCCGGCTCGGCGAACGGCTGCACCCGTCGATCGTGTCGCGGTC
>DATAFT010000089.1:0-2670 GCA_036257295.1 Thermoanaerobaculia bacterium | reverse complement strand
TTCGGGCCCATGGCCTGGACTTCCTCATTCCCACTACCAAGGAGCGCCTCGCCCCCGCATGCGCGTTGCCGTCCTCGGCTCGGGTAGCGCAGGCAACTGCCTGGTGGTCGAGTCCGCGGGACGACGGATCCTGATCGACGCTGGGTTCTCCTGCCGGGAGGTCGAGGCTCGTTGCCGACGGGTCGGGGTCGCTCCCGAGACCGTCGAAGCGGTGATCGTCACTCACGAGCACAACGATCACTCGCTGGGGGCTGACCGGCTGGCGCGACGGCTCGGGCTCGCGGTGTACGCCACCGAGGGCACGCTCAAGGCGCTCCACTGGTCGCGCGACGCGCGGCCGCGGCTTCATTCCATCGCCCCGGGCTGGCCGTACGAGATCGCCGGGTTCGAGGTCGAAGCGTTCCCGGTTCCACACGACGCCGCCGATCCGGTGGGGGTGGTGGTGACCGATCGGGCCGGCGCCCGGGTCGGTTTCGTTTCCGATCTGGGGTGCTGGAGCCGCCTCGCCGGGGCGCGCCTCCGGGACGTCGATCTGTTGGTGCTCGAGGCCAATCACGATCTCGACATGCTGCGCCGCGGGCCGTACCCCTGGGTGCTCAAGCAGCGGGTGGCGAGCCGGCACGGCCACCTCTCCAACCAGCAGGCGGCGGAGGCGCTGCCGGAGCTGGTATCCGATCGCTTGCGCTCCGTCGTGCTGTATCACCTGTCGCGCTCCAACAACGAGCCGGCGCTGGCGGTGGAGGCGGTGAGCTGCGCCCTCGACCGGCTCGGCTCCACGGCGCTCGTCACCCTCACCGAGCAGTCCAAGCCATCGAGCTGGATGGAGGTCAGTCAGTGAAGGCCATCGTTACCGTCTATCCACGGCGCGAGGTGCTCGATCCGCAGGGCAAGGCGATCGGGCAGGCCCTGGCACGCATCGGTTTCGACGAGGTGCGCGAGGTGCGCGCCGGCAAGAGCTTCACCATCGAGCTCGGCTGCGACGACGCCGAGCGCGCCCGCGAGCGCCTCGCGCGCATGTGCGAGAAGCTGCTGGCGAACACCGTGGTGGAGGACTACTCGATCTCGATCGAAGGAGGTGCGCGTCCGTGAAGTGCGGCGTCGTCGTTTTCCCGGGATCGAACTGCGACCACGACGTGTTCCACGTCCTGGGCGACGTGGTGGGACAGCAAACCGAGCTGCTCTGGCACCGCTCGACCGACCTGCTCGGCTGCGATCTGGTGGTGCTGCCGGGCGGATTCTCTTATGGAGACTACCTGCGCGCCGGCGCGATGGCGGCGCAGTCGCCGATCATGGACGCGGTGCGCGAGCACGCGCGAGCGGGCGGGCTCGTCCTCGGCATCTGCAACGGTTTCCAGATCCTGCTCGAGTCGGGCCTGCTACCCGGCGCGATGCGACGCAACCGCAGCCTGCGGTTCCTCTGCCAGGACGTCGTGCTGCGCGTCGAGCGCACCGATCTGCCCTTCACCCGCCACTACCGGGAGGGCGAGCTCCTGCGGCTGCCGATCGCGCACGCCGAGGGTTGCTACACCGACTCCGAGGCGGCGCTCGACGCGCTCGAAAGCGCCGGCCGCGTCGTCTTCCGCTACGTCGACGAGCAGGGCGCCCGGACCGCCGCCGCCAACCCCAACGGCTCGTCGCGGTCGATCGCCGGGATCGCCAACGCCGACGGCAACGTGCTGGGCATGATGCCGCATCCGGAACGCTGCGCCGAGGAGATCCTCGGCAATCGCGACGGACTCGCCCTGTTCGCCGGCCTGGTCGAGGCCGGGCTCGAGCTGATGGCGCCGTCGTCGGAGGCCCGCGCTTGAACGGCGCCGCCACATCGCGAGCCGCCGAGCCCGAAGTCGACGCGGCGGTGGCGCGCGAGCTCGGCCTGACCTCCGACGAGTTCGCGCACCTGGAGGAGGTGCTGGGCCGCAGGCCTTCCTACACCGAGCTCGGTATCGCGTCGGCGCTGTGGTCCGAGCACTGCTCGTACAAGTCGTCCAAGGTCTACCTGCGCGAGCTCCCGACCAGCGGGCCGCGGGTGCTCCACGGCCCGGGGGAGAACGCGGGCGTGGTCGAGGTGGGCGACGGCTGGGTGGTGGCGTTCAAGATGGAGAGCCACAACCACCCCAGCTTCATCGAGCCCTACCAGGGCGCCGCCACCGGCGTCGGCGGCATCCTGCGTGACGTCTTCACCATGGGAGCGAGGCCGATCGCGTGCATGGACTCGCTGCGGTTCGGGTCGATCACAGCACCGCGCATGCGGCATCTGGTCGACGGCGTCGTGCGCGGCATCGGCGACTACGGCAACTGCGTCGGCATTCCCACCGTCGGCGGTGAGACCGGTTTCCATTCGAGCTACAACGGCAACATCCTGGTCAATGCGTTCGCGCTCGGGCTGGCGCGCGCCGACGGCATCTTCCTGGCCAAGGCGCGCGGTGTCGGCAACCCGGTCTTCTACGTCGGCAGCCGCACCGGCCGCGACGGCATCCACGGCGCCACCATGGCGTCCGAGGCGTTCGACCAGGAGAGTGAGGCCAAGCTTCCCACCGTGCAGGTGGGCGACCCGTTCACGGAGAAGATCCTGCTCGAGGCCTGCCTCGAAGCGATGCGCACCGACGCGGTGGTGGCGATCCAGGACATGGGCGCGGCCGGTCTCACCAGCTCGTCGCTCGAGATGGCGGG
>DATAFT010000024.1:0-9490 GCA_036257295.1 Thermoanaerobaculia bacterium | reverse complement strand
CCGCGCGAGAAAGGCATCCCAGCGCTCGCGGCCGACGCTCTCTTCGATCGAGCGCAGGAAGAGATAGCCCTTGTCGTAGGCCACCGGCGTCATCCCTTCGTCGGGATCGCGGCCGGCGAGCGAGAGCGCGAGACGGGTGTCAGGATGCTGCGCGCCCAGCCGCTCGATCTCGTGCTCGACTTCCTGACGCGACAGCAGCGCGAGGCTCTCGGCCTGGTCGCGGCCGTAGAGCTCCTCCATGATGCGATGCTCGAAGTAGGTGGTGAAGCCTTCGTTCAGCCAGAAGTCGTTCCAGGTCGCGTTGGTCACCAGGTTGCCCGACCACGAGTGCGCCAGCTCGTGCGCGACCAGCGAGACCAACGATCGATCGCCGGCGAGGATCGTCGGCGTGGCGAAGGTGAGGCGAGGGTTCTCCATCCCGCCGAACGGAAAGCTCGGCGGCAGCACCAGGAGGTCGTAGCGCCCCCAGCGATAAGGCCCGTAGAGCCGCTCGGCGGCGGCGATCATCGCTTCGGTGGGCTCGAGCTCCCAGGCGGCGCCTTCCACGACCCCGGGCTCGGCGTAGACGCCGCTGCGCGGCCCCAGCTCGCGAAACTCGAGATCACCCACGGCGAGCGCCATCAGGTAGGACGGGATCGCCTGCGGCATGCGAAACGTGTATACGCCGTCGGCATTGCGTTGCCGCGGATTCTCGGCGCTCATCAGCGCGAGCAACGCCGGCGGCACCCGGATGGTGGCGTCGTAGGTGAAGCGCACCGACGGAGTGTCCTGGAGCGGGATCCAGGTGCGGGCGAGGATCGCCTGCGATTGCGTGAACAGGTAGGGCTGTTTGCCGCCGGCGGTTTGCCGCGGCTCGAGCCATTGCAGCGCGGTCGCCTCGGGACTGGTGCGATAGCGCACCACGACGCGATCGGTCCGCGGTCCGAGCGTGATGTGCAGCGGCCGTCCCAGCAGGCCCTGGTCCGAGCCCAGCTCGAACCGCGCGGGCGCGCCGCCTCCGTCGCGCACCTCTTCGATCTCGAGCCCCCAGGTGTCGAGCACGACTTCGGTCGCGTTGGGTTGGCGATCGAGATCGAGCGTCGCGGTGCCCGACAGCCGGCGCGCGTCGAAGTCGACGTCGAGGTCGAGCTGCAGATGGCGGACCGAGGCTTCCGCCGGACGCGCGAATGAGTGGGGGTCTTCGATCGCGCTCCGATGCCGATCCGAATCGCTGGCTCGCGGCTGCGATTGAGGCTGCGTCGATGATGGTGACGAATCCTGCACCACGGCTCCCTCCGGCGCCTGCGCGCATGCGACCAGGATCAACAAGTAGACCGCGACCCGCCTCACGCGTTGCAAGCTAGCTGACCGCGGACGGCGCATCAAGGCGCGTGCCGCGTCGGCGGATCGCTAGGCCGCCGCTGCGGCTTCGGCCGCTTCGAACAGACGCTCGCGATCGCGACGGAACCGCCGCCCGGCGAGCAGGAACAGTGGCCACGCCAGTTGGGAGAGCAGCGTGAATGCGAGCAGCGTGACCGAGTAAGGCTCCTTCACGCCGGTGGCCTTGAGGTGGTCGATCATCCAGCCGCCGAAGGTGATGCCGATGCCGAGGCCGATGAGGTTGAGCATGAGCACGTAGAAGGCGACCACGGTGGCGCGGATCTGCGGCGGCACCAGTTCCTGGACGGTCGAGAAGGTGGGACCGTAGAAGGCACCCAGCCCGAAGTAGCCGGTGAACACTCCGATCCAGAAGAAGGGGCTGTCGCCCGGCACCATTCGGTAGGCGATGTTGAGCGGCGCCAGCGCGATGCCCAGCCAGAACAGGAACACGGCGCGGCCGGTGCCGGTCCGGCGCAACCACCAGTCGCCCGCCATCCCGCCGAAGAGGTTGCCGAGGATGCCGGCGATCATCCCGATCCATCCGGTCATGCGCGCGATCTCGGCGCGCTCGAACCCGCGTTCCTGCACGTACCAGAGCTGGTCGAACGTTGCCGCGCCGAGCACGAAGTGCATGGCGACGCCACCGGCGATGGTCAGGGTGAGCGCCGGCGAGAAGCGCAGTGCCTGCACCAGGGTCCGCACCAGTGCGCGCGCTCCTCGTCGCTCCGGCGCCCCCGCGGTTACCTTCGCGCCCGAGCTCGCGGCTGCGAGGTGGCGTCGCGGGGTCTCGCGGACGAAGAGCATGACGACGGCCAGCACCAGTCCGATCGCGCCGAGCACGTAGAAGCAGCCGCGCCACCCGATCGCCGGGCCCAGGTACCCGGCGATCAAGAGACTGACGCCGACTCCGATCGGCACGCCCATGTAGTAGAAGCCGGAGGCGAACCCGAGACGGCTCGGCGGGAACCGATCCGACAGCAGCGACATCGACGTCGGCGTTAGCGCGGACTCGCCGACCCCGATGAACATACGCGGCAGCGCCAGCGTCAGGAAGCCGCGGGCTGCACCCGAAGCCGCGGTGAGCGCGCTCCACAGCGCGAGTCCGGCTGCGATCAGCCGCGGGCGATGGACGTTGTCCGCCAGCGCGCCCATGAACAGGCCCATCGAGGCGTAGAAGATGATGAACGCGAATCCGGTGAGGAGCCCGAACTGCGTGTTGGTCAAGCCGAGGTCGGGGACGATGAAGTTGGCGAAGCTGGCGAGTAGCTGCCGATCGACGAAGTTCATGACGTTGAGGACGGTGAGCAGACAGAGGAAGGCGAACTCCTTCGCAGACGTCGACCGATCATCGTGCATGCGACCTCCAAGGAAAAGCTGCGTCGCAGAGTAACAGGGTGGCTCGAGCGGGTGCGCCGTCCTCGGCGCCGTCATCATCAACGCGGTTGCGGTGTCGGCGTCGGCTCGCCGCCGAGCAGGCGGCCCAGGATCTTCCCTACCTGGCGCTCGAGCTCGCGGCCCACACGCCGCTCGGCATAGCTCCTCGCAGCGGACTCCCAGTCGATCAGCGCGCTCGGCTCCGACAGCGCGCCGCGGAGCGAGAGCGGCAGGTTGACGTGCCCGGCGCGCTCGCTCGCGTCACCGGAGGAGTCCGATCCCTCGCGCCAGAACAGCTCGGCGGCGCGGCTGTCTTCCGCGCGCATGAGCTCGCTGAGCTCGGCCGAGAACGTCATCGCCGCCTTTCCGTCGAGTGCGGACCCGATCAGGTCGATGCTGCCCTGGCCGCGCAGCGTGTAGTCCGCCGACCGCAGCTCGATCGAGTCGAAACGTATCGCGCCCCCGCCGAGACGGAAGTCGCCGGCGAGAACGGAGAATCGCGTCGCGGTCTCTGCCAGCCGGCTCGCGATCTTCGCCAGGCCGTCCTCGCCCAGCACCCCCGAGAGGCTCGCCACCGAGCGCAGCAGCGGGAAGCTCACGACCTCGCCGTCCTCGATCCTCATCTCGCCTCTACCGTCGAGACTGCGCGTCACCTCGGCCCATTCGCCCGCCGACCCGCCGGCGCTGATCGTTCCGGAGAATCGGCCCGTCAAGCGATCCTCGATGCCGAGGGCTCCGGCGAGAAATCGCTCGACGCGCACGTCGCTGGCGCTGCCTTCGATGCGAAAGGGGAGCGGCGCGCGGCCGGGCCATGCCACGATCTTTCCGTCGAACCGCCCGTCGTAGAGCGTGGCGGTCAGTGGCTCGAGCGTCACCGTTCCCTCTTCGAGGCGCAGCGTCCCGTCGAGGCCTGATCCCTCGAGCTCTCCCCAGGTGGCCTGCTCTACGCGAAGGCGGCCCCCAGCTTCGACGTGCCCGAGCAGGTCGCCGTCGCCCGCGGCTTCGCCGGCGCGGCCTTCCGTCTCGCGTTCATCGCTCTCGAGCGCCGCGAACAGCTGGTCGAGGTTGGCCCGGCGCGAGGCCAGGTCGAAGCGGACCCGCGGTCGAGCGAAGCCCTCGACGCGCAGGTCGCCGCGCAAGTCACTGTCGCCGAGGATCGCCTCGAATCCCATCGCTTCGAAGCTCTCACCCGAGAACCGGATCTCGGCCGACAGGTGCTCGATCGGCAGCGACATCGATCGGTGGGCGATCCGCACGTCGTCGAGTCGCACCCGACCGTCGATCCCGGGCCGCCGGTCGGGCGCGACGGTGCCGCGGATGCGCGCCTCGACTTCGAGCGGCCGCGGTGAAGAGAACGAGAGCGGAAGCTGCGGCACCGCCACCGCGAGCACCGCGGCCAGTCGATCGGCCGCGACGCGCGCGGGATGCAGCGTGAGATCGACCCGCCGCGCGTCGGAGCCCTCGCGCTCGACGGTGCCATCGAGCGCGAGCTCGGCGTCGCCGGTGTCGATCTCGAGCTTCGCGATGCGGACGAGGTCGGCGCCGCGCTCGGTCGCCAGGTCGAAGCGCGACGACAGGTCGATGGCGGCGGCCTGCTGTTCCGCCACCGCCGGCAACCCGACCCGTACCTTGCCGAAGTCGAGCTGACCGCGCAACGCGGCGCGCTCGGGAAGCGCGGCGTCGACCTCGACCGTTCCGTCGATCGATTCGAGACGCTCGGCGAGCGTCGACCAGTCGAGCCCGGCGAGTCGTCCCAGTCGCGCCAGTAGATCGGGAGCGAGGTCGTCGATGGTCACCTGACCTCGCAGCAGGAACGGACCGCCGTTCGAGCTCGGCCACCCCGCGGCACCCTGCCAGCGCAGGCGCGCCTCCTGGTCGGAGCCGAAGCGGGTGTCGAGCGCGAGATCGAACTCGCCGCCGGAGGCGAGGTCGTCGATCTCGAGGTCGAGCGGGTCGAGCACGATCTCGAGCTGGGGAGAGACCGATCGATCCTCGATCGAGACACTGGCGTCCTCGAAATCGAGTCGATCGACCGCCAACCGCGAGGGGCCCGCAGCTGCGGAGATCCCCGGTTCGGCGCCGCCGCCGCGTCCTCCGGCGCGGCGCTTCTCGAGCAGGCGCGCGACGTTCCAGGCGCCGGCCTGGTCGCGGACCAGGTGGAGTCTGGCGCCCTCCACTTTCGCGGAGCCGACCTCGAGTCGGCCGCGGAGCAGAGGCAGGAGCGCCGCGCGCACGCGCAACGAGTCGGCGACCAGTAGATGGTCGCCGCCCTCCTCCGGCAGGCCGGCGATCTCGAGCCCGCCGACGCGGAGCGCGACGCCGGGGAAGAGCGACAACCCGATCGCTCCGAGCCGGACCTCCCGGCCCACCGCCTTCGAGAGCCGCTCCTCGATCGAGCCTCGGTAGCGCTCGGGATCGACCAGCCTCGGCAACAGCGCGGCGCCGAGAACCGCCAGCGCGATGACGGCCGCGCCACCGTAGAGCAGGATGCGTGTCGCGCGCTTCATCGACTTCAGAGGGTATCGCCCGGAGCGGCTTCTTCTCTAGTAGTGCGATACCGTTTTGCTCGGAGGTGGGACGACGATGAGCGAGGATGGCTTCGACGAGACCACGGCGCACCGCCACTTCGCCGCGGCTTGCTTCAACCGGGCCTGGGACTTCCTCGACCTGCCGCACCGCAACGACAAGCAGGTTGAGGAGATGGTGCACGCCGCGCACGCTTCGTTCTGGCACTGGCTGCACGTGCCCGAACAGACGCCGGTCAACATGTCGATCGGGCTGTGGCAGCTGGCCAGGGTCTATGCCGTCGCGGGTCTCGCCGAGGAGGCGCGACGGTGGGCGCACCGCTGCCTCGAGGTGGGCGAGGCCGAGCGGCTCGATCCGTTCTATCGCGCCTACGCTCACGAGGCGTTCGCTCGCGCCGAGCGGGTCGCCGGCGCCGCCGCGTCCGCGGAGCGGCACGTGGCCGCCGCGCGCGCGCTGCTACCCGCGATCGAGGAGCTCGACGATCGCGAGCGACTGGCCAAGGACCTCGACTCATTGGCGCCGCCCTCGACGGTGAGTCCGTGAACGGCGCCGCCGTCGCCGCCGCAGCAGCGGCCGCGATCGCCAACGCGATCAAGGCGTCCGGCGTACTGGTCACCGTCGAACCGAACGAGTTCTCGAAGCTGCTCGCCATCGCCGTCGAGCCGTTGGTGGTCTATGCGCCGCCACGGGGCATGTTCTCGAAGCGCCACCGCTATCTCATGAGCTACCGCGGGCTCGCGTTCTTCACCGCCAGCGTCGAGCCGATGGATCTCGGCGGGGCCGAGACCGTGATCGCCAAGTCGGTCTCGATCCCGCAGTAGCGCGATCCGAGCCGACGGCCGGCTCAGCCGCCGCTGTCGCGCGCGCCGCCGCGGCGATGCGAGGCGCCAGGAAGTCGGCGATCGCCTCGGCGGCGACGCGGTGGCCGTCGGCGTTCCAGTGCGGATCGTTGGTGAGGCAGGTCGGGAAGACCGCGGTGCGCTCGAATGCGGGCAGCAGCGAGAACACCGGGAACGGAAGCCGATCCGCGATCGACTCGAAGTAGCGGAACGGCTCGCGCGAGTAGGGGCCGAGGACGGTGTACTGCGCGGCTTCCCAGTTGTCGGGGCTCTCCTCGGCGCTGTACTGGAACGCGCGCGGTAGTAGAAGGACCGCGAAGTCGGCGCCCAGGCGGTCGGCGGCTCGCGCCATCCGCTCGAGGTTCTCGACCACCGGCGCGAGCAGTGGCCGGGTCTCGTCGAGCGGCCGTTCGGTGGCGAAGAATCGCTGGCGTGGAAGCCCGGCGTTGGCGCGCGCGTACAGCCGGTCGAAGAGAGAAGGGGCGCGCCGCTCGAGCGTGCGCAGCGTGATCGGAATCTTGTCGTACCACCAGTAGAGCCCGCGCCGATCGAGCATGCGCTGATACATCAGGTCGTCGTGGAAGTCGGTCATGTCGAGCGCGAACACGACGACGTCCGGTTGGTAGCGCGCGCCGATGTCCTCGAGCTGACGCAGCGCGAGCAGCGGCGACGACGACGGCCAACCGAAGTTCGCGGCCTCGACGTCGCCGCGGCCCAGTCGCTCGCGCAGCAGGGTGGCCGTCACCGCCGGGAACGTCTCCTCGGCGGTGACGCCCAGGCCGTAGGTGAAGGAGTCGCCGAGGAACACGATGTTCTCGTCGGCGGCCCGGAACTCGGCCGCTTCGCGCGGCGTGCGGATGCCGTCGGCGTTGGTGCCGAGCCCCGCGTTGCCGCCCGGGAAGCGATGATCGACGTCGAGCACGAAGTAGTAGTTGTGAAGACCGAGCGGCACGATGAGGAAGGGAGCGACCAGCAGCTCGATGGCGAGCACGACGGTGGCGGTGGCGACCAGCGCCAGGGTCGCGAGTGCGAGTCGATTCGATGCGCGTCTGGCGACGCCCGCCAGCGCGAGACCGCCTACCGCCAGTACCGCGACGAACCCGGCACGCCGCCACCAAAGGGCAGCGAGCTTCGGCACGATGCCGCCGATGCGCCATCGATCGTGGTCGCTCACCTCCGAGGAGGCGAGCGTCGAACGGAGGAGAGTCTCGATGGCGCCGCGACCCGAGAGCGCCACCCAGATCAGCAGAGCGGCGGCGACGGCCAGGAACGCGAAGCGGAGCGCGCGCCGGTTGCGACCTACAGCTTCCAACCCTTGCGGTACTCGGCGTGCAGCAGCTCGTTGGCAGGCTCGTAGTTGGTCACCCGCCCGGCTGCCGCGTCCCACTCCAGAGGCACACCGGTGCGCACCGCCAGGTTGCCGAGGAGCACCATCTCGGTGAGCGGTCCGGAGTGGTCGGGGAAGCTCGACCCTGTCTCACCGTTGCCCTTGCAGGCCTCGGTCCACTCCTTGTAGACGCCATCGGTCCGCGGGTAGCTCTCGGCCGGCGGGTTCGCCGTCACCTCGTCGTGGAGCTTCTTGGGGTAGAGCCGCGGATCCTCGCCGTAGATGCCAGCCACCAGCGCGCCGCTCTCGCCCAGGAAGAGCTGGCCGCTCGGCTGCGGCAGATCCTCGCCGGCAGCGAGGAAGCGGGGGCGCGGCGGGTGCAGATTGCCGTCGCGCCACACCACCAGGAGCTCTGGCCGTTGGCCGCGGGCGGGGAAGTGGTACTCGATGCGCGACGACGCCGGGGCGGTCTCCGCGAAAGGAGTCGTGGTCTCGGCGTTCAGGCGATCGGGATCGCGCAGGTCGTAGGTCCAGAACGCGGCGTCCATCGAGTGGCAGGCGATGTCGCCGAGAGCGCCGGTGCCGAAGTCCCACCAGCCTCGCCAGCTGAAGGGATGGTAGGCGGGGTGGTAGGGACGAAACGGAGCGGGCCCCAGAAAGAGGTCCCAGTCCAGCCACTCCGGAGTGTGGTGCGACTCGCTGGGGCGCTCGATCGCCTGCGGCCAGATCGGGCGGTTGGTCCAGTAATGGATCTCGCTCACCTTGCCGATCACGCCGGCCTCGAGCCACTCTCGGATCTGGCGCGTGGTCGACGAAGCGTGGCCCTGGTTCCCCATCTGGGTCGCGACTCCGGCATCGCGCGCGGCCTTCGCCAGCACCCGTGCTTCGTGGATCGTGCGCGTCAGCGGCTTCTCGCAGTACACGGCGAGGCCGCGCCGGAGCGCCTCCATCGCGATCACCGAGTGGGTGTGATCGGGGGTCGCCACGAGCACGGCGTCGATGCCCCTCTCGCGGTCGAGCATCTGGCGGAAGTCCTTGTACGGCTTGGCGTCGGGGTAGCGGAGAAAGCTCGACTTGGCGCGCCTCCAGTCGACATCGCAGAGCGCGACGATACGCTCGTGCTCGAGCCCCTTGAGGTCGTCGGCGGCGCGGCCGCCGGCGCCCACCGCGGCGATCGCCAGTGTGTCGCTGGGTGCCTTGACGCCGCGCCCGAGCACGCGGCGCGGCACGATCATCGCCGCCGTCGCCGCCGCCAGCCCCTTGGCCACCGCGCGCCGCGACCACCCGTCATGACCGGTCATGGTGTCCCCCGTCGTGGATGAATGAGGCGTGGTGAGCGTAACACGGCGCAGGCGCCGTCTTCGGCGCAGCGCGGTCCTCCGCGCCAAAAACATCAGTAGTTAAGGGCGTGGTAGTACCACGCCCTTAACTACCAGCTTGCCTTGACGACGCCGGGGAGCTCGCCGCGCAGGGCGAGGTCGCGCAGGGCGATGCGGGAGAGGCCGAACTTGCGGTAGTAGCCGCGCGGCCGTCCGGTCATGATGCAGCGGTTGCGCAGGCGCGTCGGGCTCGCGTCGCGGGGGAGCTGCGCGAGCTCGAGCGTCGCCTGCTGGCGCTCCTCGATGCTGGCCTTGAGGTTCTTGACCTGCTTCTTCAGCTCTTCCCGGCGCTGCCGGTAGAGAGAGATGACCTTCTTGCGCCGGTCGTTCGCTGCGATCTTCGCCGTGGTTGCCATAGATTTTTTCCTGCTTCCTTCAGTCCGAGCCGCTACTTCTTCTTCTCGCCGCCGTACTTGCGCTGGAACTTCTCGATGCGTCCAGCGGTGTCGACGAAGTGCTGCCGCCCGGTGAAGAACGGGTGGGAGGCCGAAGAGATCTCGAGCCGGATCACATGGTGCTCGACGCCGTCGACGTCGCGCGTCTCTTCGCTCCTGAGCGTCGACCGCGACGCGAACTCGAAGCCGGCGCCGGAGTCGACGAAGAGGACCGGGTGGTAGTCCGGATGGATGTCTTTCTTCATGTCTCTCGCTGCTTTCAGGGCCGCGGGGGCAGACCTGTCCCCGCGA
>DATAFT010000216.1:0-1690 GCA_036257295.1 Thermoanaerobaculia bacterium | reverse complement strand
TCGGAACGATCGCGGGAGTGTCACCCCTCCTCATCTACAACCTGGTCTCCTTCGGCAACCCCTTCGGACAGGCGGTGTTCGTCGGCGGCCATTCGGTCTTCCTGCCGGCGGGCGTCGACGCGCGCTCGGCGGCTCTGCTCTGGGAGTATGCCCGGCTCGTTGTTGGCTACACGCCGATCACCCTGCTCGGTCTGGCCGGCGCGTGTCTCCTGCCAGCGGCGCGGCGCCGCCAGCGCAACCTTTTTCTAGCCCTTGCGGCGGCTCACCTTGCATTCGTGGTCATCGTCCACGCCGACGGCGCCTGCCAGTTCGGCCCCCGCATGCTGCTGCCGGTGCTTCCATTCGCCGCGCTCGGGATCGCCGGGTTCGCTTTCGTGCGGCGGCAGGCGGTGGCAGCGGCGGTAGTAGCGGTGACGACAACGGTCTCGGCGGGATTCAACCTCCTTGGCGCGCTCTACGGCACGCACTTCTGCCCGCACGATCGATACGCGGTGGAGCGCTACATCGCGGCGGTGCGCCAAGGCGTTGGTTTCTCTCTTCCCCTACTGGGGCCATGGGGAGCGCCGCGTGGCGAGGCGTCGCGGGAGTCGAATCGGGAGCGGGCGAAGTGGCTGATCTCGGAAGCTCGCGTTGCCCTCGCGCTCGGCGATTCGGACCAGGCGATTCTGCTGCTCGACGTGGCCGAAACGGTCGCTCCCGACGTTGTGCGCGAGACCCTGGGAAAGCGCTAGCGCGCCCGGAGCGAAGTGGTGACAGGATAGCGGTCCCGCCCCCAGGAGGACGCCATGACCCAGCCCCAGCGTGCCGCCGCGATCGCCGTTTCGATCGAGGACCTCTATCGCCGGCGCACACCGCGATCGGCGGAGTTGTACGAGCGCGCTTGCCGCTCTCTTCCCGGAGGCAACTCCCGGCAAGCGGCGTACTGGGCGCCGTACCCGATCACGATCGAGCGCGGCCGCGGGCCGCGGCTCACCGATGTCGACGGGAACGAATACCTCGACCTCCTCTACAACTACACCGCGATGGTGCACGGCTACGCGTACCCGCCGATCGTCGCCGCGGTGGACGTCGCGCGCGGCACCGGCTGGGCGGCGAACAACCCCTCGATGGTCGAGCTCGCGGAGCTCATGGTCGACCGCGTGGCGTCGATCGATCGCATCCGCTTCACCAACTCGGGAAGCGAAGCAGCGCTGCTCGCGTTGACTGTCGCGCGCGAGATCACCGGACGCTACAAAGTGCTGATGGCGCGCGGCGGCTATCACGGTTCGCTCCAGGAGTTCGAGTCCGGCACCCTCGGCAAACCGGGACCGGCGACGTTCCTCGCCGACTACGGCGATCTCGCGAGCTTCGAGGCGGTTCTCACGGAGCACGGCGAAGAGATCGCGGCGGTCTTCGTCGAGCCGGTGCAGGGCGCGGGCGGCATCGTGCGCGGAACACCCGAGTTCCTCAACGGCTTGCGGGCCGCGGCGCACCGCGCCGGGGCGCTGTTCGTGCTCGACGAGGTGATCACGTTCCGGCTCGCGACCGGCGGTATCCAGGCCGAGCTCGGCGTCGATCCCGACCTCACCATGTTCGGCAAGATCATCGGCGGCGGCTTCCCGGTGGGGGCCGTCGGCGGCAAGCTCGACTTGATGGACGTGTTCGAGCCGGCGCGCATGCGCGCGCTCCACTCCGGCACCTACAACGCCAA
>DATAFT010000596.1:0-3774 GCA_036257295.1 Thermoanaerobaculia bacterium | reverse complement strand
AGATCGCCACGGGCCACGATCGTGAGCGCGCCGCCCCAGCGTTCCGCGATCTCGAAGCCGAGGCGCTCGGTGTAGAAGCGGGTCGCGGCCTCGACGTCGTCGACCAGATATCTAACCGTGGCCATTGCCGCGGTCTCCGGTGGCGGACGAGACCCGCTGCTCGACCACCGCCGGAGGCGGCGGCGATCCGAACGCTCCTGCCGCGCGCAGCTGGGCGACCTCCTGATCCGAGAATCCGATCTCGCCCAGGATCTCGCGATTGTGCTGTCCGAGCGCGGGCGCCGGGCGGCGCAGCTCGACCGGCGTGCGCTCGAAGCGAGCTGCCGGCCGCGCGTAGCGGATGCGCCCGGCGAGCGGGTGCTCCTCCTCGATCAGGAGCTCGTTCTCGGCGACCTGGGGATCGGCGATGAGCTGCTCGCGGCTGAGGATGGGAGCGCAGGGAACGTCCTCGGCTTCGAGCGCGGCGAGCCATTCCGCCGACGTGCGCTCGCGCAGCACTTCGCCGACCAGGCGCAGGCGGGAGTCGGAGTTGGCGACGCGGCCGCCCGGAGTCGAGTAGCGGGGATCGTCGAGCCACTCGAGATGTCCGGTCGCGCGCGCCATCCCCTTCCACTCCACGTCCGACATCGTCGAGGCCGTGATGTAGCCGTCGGCGGTCTCGTAGACCAGGTCCGCGGTCGAGCCCGGCTTGGGCTCGGCCACGCCGTCGCCGATGAAGGTGTGGGTCACCATGCCTTCCGGCCAGGCGAAGGAGACCGTGGCGTCGAGCATCGCGAGCTGGATGTGCTGGCCCTGGCCGCTGCGCTCGCGCTCGAGCAGCGCGGCGGTCACCGCCTGCGCCGCCGTCATCGCGGTGATCTTGTCGGGAATGATGGTGCGCATCATCCGCGGCCGGCCGGTGTCGCGATCGGCCTGGATCGCGGCGAGACCCGACAGCGCCTGGATGATCGGGTCGTAGACGCGCTTCTGCGCGTACGGCCCGTGCTCGCCGAAGCCGGAGATCGACACGTAGATCAGATCGCGGCGCAGTGCGCGCATCGCCTCGTAGCCCAGGCCCATGCGCGCGGCAACACCGGGGCGGAAGTTCTGCACGAAGACGTCGGCGCCTTCGACCAGGTGCTCGAGGACGCGAAACCCTTCCGGCGTCTTGAGGTCGAGCGCGAGCGAGCGTTTGTTGCGGTTGACGGTGGTGAAGATCGCGGTCATGCCACCGCGTTTGGGCCCGAGGTGGCGCATGAGATCGCCGCCGTTGGGGTCCTCGATCTTGATGACGTCGGCGCCCTGGTCGCCGAGGAGCTGGGTGGCGAGCGGGCCCGACACCATGGTGGCGAGCTCGAGGACGGTGTAACCGTGGAGGGGACCGGCCATGGTGCAGTCTATCCGGGCTTGCGGCCCAGGAAGAGCTCGTAGATTCCGGGCTCGAGCTCGGAGTGATCGAAGGGGATCCGCTCCGGTCGAAACCCCGCTTCGCCGAGCCAGCGCAGCCAGTCGGCGCGCGAAAACAGACCCTCGAGATGGCGGTCGTGCTCGACGCGGATGCTGCCGTCGTCGGAGCGCATCAGGTAGGCATAGTCGACGGTGTAGGTGGTGTCGTCGGGATCGGGGTCCCAGGTCCATTCGAGGTAACGCAGACCGCGGCGTCCGGTCGCGCTGTCGTGGCCGCCGTGATCGTCCGACGGGCCGAAGGTCTCACGCACGTGATCGGGGCAGAACAGGGTGGCGCCGCCCGGATTGCAGTGCAGGAATGCCGTCTCCATCGCCTGGCGCAGATCGCGCTCGGTGAGCATGTAGGTGACCGCGTCGTGCACGAAGACACAGTCGAACGTCCGTCCCAGTCGCACGGTCCGCATGTCGGCTTCTACGTGCTCGAGCTCGGGGTTGAGGCCTCGGCTCACGGCCAGCATGTCCGGCGAGAGGTCCACCAGGACCGTCTCGTCGAACGACCCCTTCATGTAGCAAGCGTTGTTGCCGCCGCCGCTGCCGAGCTCGAGCAGCGTGCGCGGCTTGCGCTCGCAGCCCTCGATCAGGGTGCGCAGATAGAACGCCGCCTCTTCCTCGTAGGTCTCGGGGGCAGACAGCAGTTGCCACCAGGAGGCGATCTCCCGGTACATCTTCGGCGGCTCGGCGGCCGGCGTCGTCTTCCTGGTCTTTGGCATCGCGCGTCGTGCGGCTCGCCCGAGCAAAGAGGCGGGCGCGCGCGACGCAGCTTAGCGGAGGCCGCCGTTCAGGCCCGTTCCTCGATCGGCGTCCAGCGGCCGTGCTCCTCGCCGGTATAGATCGACGCCGGACGGATGAGCCGGTTGGCCTGGAGCTGCTCGAAGCAGTGCGCGGTCCAACCGCCGACGCGACCGATCGCGAAGGTCGGCGTGAAGAGCTCCTTGGGCAGGCCGATGCCGTGGAGGAGCAGCGCGGTGTAGTACTCGACGTTGGTCTTGAGCCGGCGCCCGGGCTTCATCTCTTCGAGCAGTCGCAGCACGGTCTCCTCGACCGCGCGCGCCAGGGCGTGGAGCTCGGCCGCCTCGCCCTGGTCGGCGAGAGTGGTCGCGGCGCGCGACAGCACGTCGGCGCGCGGATCGCGCACCTTGTAGACACGATGACCGAAGCCCATCATGCGGTCGCCGCGCTCGATCATCCTGCGCACCACCGCTTCGGCGCGCGAGGCCTCGCCGATCTCGAACACCATGTCGAGCGCCGGTCCCGGCGCGCCGCCGTGAAGCGGTCCCTTGAGCGCGCCCACGGCACCCACCACCGCCGACACCACGTCGGAGCGCGTCGAGATGATGACGCGCGCGGTGAAGGTGGAGGCGTTCATGCCGTGATCGACCACGGTATTGACGTAGGTGGTGAGCGCGCGCTCGCGCCGCGGATGGGGGCGCTTGCCCTCCAGCATGTAGAGATAGTTGGCGACGTGGCCCAGCGACGGATCGGGCGCGATCGGCTGCTCGCCCGAGCGCAGTCGCCAGTGCGCGGCGACGATGGTCGGGAAGGCCGCGACCAGTCGCTTGGCATCTTCCTCCGCGTTGCCCGCCCCGGGCAGGAGCGAGAGCGTCGACGCCGCGGTGCGCAGGGTGTCCATCGGATCGGCGCCGGCGCGTGCGGCGGCTCGCAGCAGGTCGTGCGTCGCGGCCGGCAGCTCGCGGCGATCGGCGAGCTCGCGCTCCAGCCGATCGAGCTGGTCGCGGCTCGGCAGCGAGCCCTCCCAGAACAGATGGACGGTTTCCTCGAAGGTGGCGGTCGGCGCCAGCACCTCGACCGGCAGTCCGGCGAGGATCAGCTTGCCGGCTTCACCGTCGACGTGCGACAGGTGGGTCTCGGCGGCGACGATCCCTTCGAGGCCGGGTGAGTAGGCGGGGGCGGAAGTGCTCATCGTGCTCCTCCTGGTGCGACCGATTCGGTCGCGTTGGCATGCGGCCGGTCGGCGGCCGCGCCTGAGGCGCCGCGATGGTGGCGCGTCGTCCCCCCTGGGCGCCCGATCGAGGATTCTGGTGCGGTCCCAATATGTTGTCAACGTTGATTGTGATATCAATATGTCGTCTGTACAATGCCCTCGAGAATTTGAACAGGCGTCCAAGAATGGCCAAACGACGTTCCGCCCCCGTAGCCCAGCCCCCCCAACCGGGGATGGGCCAATCCGGGGCCCTCCTCACCGCGGCCGAGGCCGCTCGCGAGCTCGGGGTCAAGCCCTCGACCCTGTACGCCTACGTGAGCCGCGGCCTGCTCCACTCGCAGGCGGGCGCCGACTCGCGCTCGCGTCTCTACGCGCGCGACGACGTC
>DATAFT010000557.1:0-6209 GCA_036257295.1 Thermoanaerobaculia bacterium | reverse complement strand
CGGGCTCGGCGCGCGCTGCTCGCTCGAGATGGCGTGCGACGACGCCAGGATCGCCTGTGAGGGAGTCGGCTGCGCGCGGGCCGATGCCGAAGCGAGCGCCCAGCTCTACCGCGCCTATCTCGACGAGTTGACGCGTCGCGGTGTCGACACCTTCGGCGATCTCGCCGCGCTCGGCGACCTTCCGTTCCTGGCCAGCCTGGCGGCAGCGCCGTTGGGAGCCGCCGAGACGCTCGGGTTGCGCGGGCGCAAGGCGCCTGTGCGCCGGGTGCTCCGCTCGCTGCAGCCGGTGTCCGATCAGGAGCGCTACGCCACTCGCCGCTACTGGAACGCGGTCACCGCAGCGCTCGCCGACTTCGCGCTGTCGGACGCGGAGCTCGGCTTGGTGCGGCGGATGCGCGAGCTGCTGCGGCTGCCGGACGAGCGCATGCGCGCAGTGCACGCGCGCGCGTTCCTGGGCGCGCTGGCGACTTTCGCCGGCGACGACTGGGTCGCGACCGAAGAAGTCGAGAAACTGCGCACTCTGATGCGCTCGCTCGCGCTCCTGGGTTGGAGCCCGGGAGATTGAACCCGTAGCTCAAGGACAGGTGGCGAACGCGCTGGTGTCGGCGATCAGCTCGGGGAGCTCGCCGAGATCGTTGTCGTAGGTTTTCTGCTGTCCGCTCGCCGCATCGGTCACCACGACCTCGTATTCGACGGTCGACCCCGACGACACGAACACCCAGAACCGGTTGTTGACGCCGCAGGCGCCGAGCACCTTGATCGTGAGCTCGACGTTGTCGGGCGAGAAGAACCAGAACAGGCCGGTGTCGTCGAGCGTCGTCGGCAGCGCCTTGCCGTCGCCGGTGTTGCCCTGGAAGTCCTCGAAGCGCGCAGTGACCCGGAAGCGGCCGCCCTCGAGACAGTGCGAGGTCGCGGTCGGAACGCAGCGTGCCGCGTTCCATACCTTGACCCGCGTGGTGACCACCTCCGGCTCGTCGATGGAAGGGGCACGGGTGAAGTCCAGGACCTGGAGCTCGTACTCGCCGGGAGGTAGCGGGTTGGCGGTTTGCAGAGGCAGAGTGAAACGGACCTCCCCGGGCGGGAGGACCGGGCAGTTGCCTTCGTAGGTAGCGCGCACCACGAACGGGGCCGGCAGGCTCACCTCCGCGGTCGGACAGGCACCAACCCCCTCGATCTGGAATTGGAGCGGCTGTGCGCTCGACGCCGGCTCGATCGCGGTGACCTCGAGGTCGGCGCCGCGGTGGATGGTGAGGGGGGCGGTGCTGACGTCGCCTCCGTCGGGGAGGTCGTGCACACGAACGGTCTCCACTCGGACCGGCTGCGGCGGGATCGTGGTCGACACCGAGAAGGATCCGTCCGGCACGGGCGGCCCGATCGTGCAGAGGTCGATCAGATCGATGTCGACGAACCAGCCGCCGTCGAACGAGATCTCGGGCTCGCCGAGCTCCGGGGTGCAGAAGGGCGCCGAACCGGTCACGGTCACGACCACCGCGTCGCGCCAAGTGGCGGCGTTCGGAGAGAACGAAAGCTGGAGGTCCCGCGCCGCCGATGGGAGGGTGAGAACGAAGGTGGAGAGCAGGAGGGTGACTGTCACCGGCGCGACTCGCACCCTCGAAGTGGGCGGGGGCGACGATGACGAATGGGATCCGAACAGGAGATCGACGGCGCGGGACTCCATTGCAGACCTCAACAGCATAACTGAAATGGTAATACAGCATAGAAGGCGTCGCCTGTCAAGTGATGCGCCTCATGTTGACGGACGATCTACACTGCCGTCGTGACTCGCGTGATCATCGTCGGAGCCGGCATCGGCGGCATCGCCACCGCTCTCGCGCTGCGGCGTGGTGGCATCGAGCACGTGGTGCTGGAGCAGGCGCCGCGTCTCACCGAAGTGGGCGCCGGCATCCAGCTCTCGCCCAACGGCACCAGGATCCTCGACTGGCTCGGCGTCTCGCCGGCGCTGGCGGCGGCCGCCGTCGAGCCGGCGTCGCACGTGTTCCGTCACTGGCAAACCGGCGAGACTCTGCTCGAGCTGCCGCTCGGGCCTGCGGTGCGCGAGACTTTCGGCGTTCCCTATCTCCACGCGCATCGCGCCGATCTGCTAGCGGCGATGCTCGACGCGCAGGGCGATCGCGACCTGCGGCTCGGGTGCCGGGTGGTCGCGGTGCGGCAGGACTCGAGCGGCGTCGAAGCGGTGCTCGAGGACGGCACCATCGAGCGTGGCTCGATCCTGGTAGGGGCCGATGGCATCCATTCCCTGGTGCGCGATCTGGTGTTCGCGCCCGCCGCGCCGCTCGAGCGGGTCCTCGATCGCGCTGCGGTCCAGGGCGACAGCTACGCCGCTTGGCGCGGCCTGGTGCCCGGCGAGACGGCGTCGGCGCTCGGGATCGAGCGCCGGTCCTACATCTGGCTGGGCCCCGGCCGCAGCGTCGTTCTCTACTACGTGTCGGGCGGACGCCTCCTCAACTGGATCGGCATCGGGCGAAGCGACGAGGCGAAGCGCGAGTCGTGGTCGGCGACTGGCAGCGTCGAGGGGCTGCTCGCCGACTTCGCCGGTTGGCACCCGCAGATCGTCGGGCTCATGGCCGCGACCGAGCGACCGTTCATCACCCGGTTGCACGATCGCGAGCCGCTGGCGTCGTGGGTCGAAGGCCGCGTCGTTCTACTCGGCGACGCCGCGCACGCGATGCTGCCGTACCACGCTCAAGGCGCGGTGCAGAGTCTGGAGGACGCCTGGGTCCTCGCTCGGTCGGTCGCGATGGCCGCGCCATCTGGCGTGGGCGCCTCGACCCGGCACCGGGGCCCGATCGAGGAGGCGCTGGTTCGGTATCAGACGCTGCGTCGCGATCGTGCCACCCAGGTGCAGGCCTACTCCCGCGCGGCGCAGGATTGGTATCACGTGAGCGACCCGGTCGAGATCGCGCGCCGCGACGAGCGCTTCCGCGCAGTCGCGCGACGGGGCGACGCTGGATTCAGCTCGCAGCAGGAATGGCTCTACGTCTACGACGCCGAGAAGGCGGCGCTGGGCGAGGACCACGCCTGGCGCGCCATGAAGTGGAGATGAGCGCCGTCCTCGGCGCCGAAAGCATCAGATCAAATCGAATGGTAAGAACCATTCGATTTGATCCCCTCAGCCGCCGGTCGAGACGCCTTCCCGGCGAATCACCAGCTTCTGCCCGACCCTGAGCAGGTTGCCGCGCAGGCCGTTGTCGACCTTGATTCGCTCGACCGTGGTGCCATAGCGCTGCGCGATCAACCACAGATTGTCGCCCTGGCGGACCCGATGCGTGGTGTTGCCGCTCGCGGTCGCGGCGGAAGACGTCTTGCCGCTGTCCGATCGCGAGCTGGACCTCCCGCCGCCGCTCCGGACGCGGAGCGTCTGTCCCGGCCAGATGCGGTCCTTGCTCTGCAGTCCGTTGAGCGCGACCAGAGCCTCGACGGAAGTGCCGTAGCGGGATGCGACCCGCGACAAGGTCTCGCCGGGGCGGACGCGGTGCGTGCCGCCGCCGCCGCTCGGCGCCACGTCGGCGGTCACCACTCGATGCGGCAACTGGGTGATCGCGGCGGCCACCTGCTCGGTCGTCCCTCGCGGCACCTTGACCTCGTAAGGCTCTGACGGCGTCGCGTTGCGGCGGAGCTCCGGGTTGAGGCCCTTGATCGTGCCGTCGGCCAGCTGCAACCGCCGCTCGAGCTCCCCGAGATCGACGGTGCGCTCGGTGCGTACCACGTCGAACTCGGGCGGCACTTCCGGCTCGGGAAGCGTGAAGCCATACGCGGCTGGATCCTCGAGGATCGCCCTCACCGCGAGGAATCGAGGAACGTACCGGCGCGTCTCGCGCGGCAGGCGCTCATAGAGGTCCCAGAAGCGGTCGAAATAGCTCACGGGTTGCGACGAGAGCAGCCGCAGCACCAGGTGCTCGCCGCAGTTGTAGGCGGCCAGCGCGGTCAGCCAGTCGCCGAACAACGCGTGCAGCTCGGTGAGATAGCCGATCGCCGCCTTGGTCGACTTGTGCGGGTCCATGCGCTCGTCGATCCAGGTGGTGCGCTCGAGACCGAATCGATAGCCGGTCGATGCGATGAACTGCCACAGGCCGAGCGCCCGCGCTACCGAGTATGCCCGCACCTTGAAGCCGCTCTCGACGATCGGCATCCAGGCCAGCTCGAGCGGCATGCCGGCGGCGCGCAGCTCGTCGAGGATCATCGAACGGTACAGGCCGCCGCGCGCGTAGGCATCGAGGAAGAACTGCCGCTCGGGTCCGCTGAAACTCAGGATCTCGCGTTGAACGTGCTCGTTGATCTCGAGAGGAATCGACCCTTCGAGGTCTCCCGCCGCGGTCGGCCGCGACGCGTAGATCTCGACCACGCGTCGCGAAATCAGACGACGCAGGTCTTCCTTCTCCTGGGTGCGCAGCGGGTCGCGCTCGACGTCCACCGCCGCCATCAGCTCGTAGGCGGCGTCGAGCGCTGCGAACGCCTCGTCCACCAGGCCCTGCTCCCATAGCGACTGGGCGGACTCGTAGGTTGCGAGCGAGTCGGCGAGGAGCTTGGCGGGGTCGGGACCCTGGTCGGGAACTGGCGCGGAAGAGGCCTCGACGTCGGCGTCGAGCGGCACCGATTCGACGTCCGCGGGCTCGACGTCCCCGGCGGCGGTCGCGGGGGCGGGGTCGACGTCGAGGTCGGGCGGCACCGGCGCCGCGTCGGCCGGATCGGCCGGCGGCGCCGTCGGATCGTCGCTCACGGCGCCCGCGCCCTCCGCGATCGCGCCCTCGACTGCGACGTCGTCGGCGCCGGTGGGCGGCGTCGCACCTTCGCCGACCGCGCTCGGCGCGGCGACGCTCTCCGGCAAGACGGCGTCGGGTGCGCTGCGCTGCTCGCGGGCCCGACGTTCCTCGGCCCGCCGCTCCGCCTTGGAGCGCTTCTTGTTGTCCGAGGTCGAGGCTTTCTTTTCGGACTTGCTCGCTTCAGCGCGGTGAGGCGATCGCGGAGCGGCGAAGGAGGCTCCCGCGGCACACGCGTAGATCAGCGCGACCGTCAGCCAGAGGAGGAGCCGTGAACGGTCCGCCATCAGAGGGTCTTATTGTAGGCGGACGCCATCCCGTTTTGTACCCCTCTTTTCCAAAGATCGCACTTACTCGCGTATCCGCGCAGACAGAGAGCGATATGCCCAGGCTCTAGTTGATTCTCAGCTGGGCAGACCGCCGGCGAACGCGGCTTTTTCGAGCACGCGGGTCGCCCCCACCACCGCGGGCTGGTCGGGATCCATCACCCAACGCACCGGACGCATCTCGAAAGCGCCGCGGATCCAGGTGGCGGGCAGCGCATTGGTGAGGTCGATGCGCGCATCGCCGAACGCCGCGGCGTCGAATCGCTGCACCCGCGCGATGCCGCGCTCGGCGCGTTCCGGCCCGTACTGCGGCTCGGCTTGCACCAGACGCGCCTTGCCGTCGAGCTGCGCCAGGTGAAGGCTGACCGGGTAGAGCAGATCACCGGGCGATATCGACTCCGCCTTCTCGAGCCAGCCTTCGAACACCGATCGATCGCCGCGGGCCACGCGGCCGAGCACGGCGAAATGCTTGCGCTGGATCGACACCTCGCCACGCCGGAGCGGCCAGCCGTAGTGGTCGCGCAGATACGCGGTGGCGGCGTCGGAGTCGCAGAAGCCGCCGATCGTGAAGCCGCCCTGATGCATGCCGGCGCGACAGATGATGCGCAGCTCGGCCAACGCGAACGGCCCCACCGGGCTCGCCGCGTGGCGGATCAGCATCAAGTTGCCATAGAGCGGGATGGTCGGGTGCAGCGCGCGCGGGATGAGGGAGAGCGCGTCGCGATCGTCGATCTCGTAAACGAAGTTGAGGACCTCGGTCTCTTCGCTGTGCCAGCTCTCGCGGGCGAGCGTGCCGACCGTGGGGAGTGACGACCGGCGAGTGGCGACGTCGAGGGTGCCGTATTGCGGCATCGTTGCGGCCCTAGCTCGCCGCCGCGCGCGGCGCCCGGTCGGCGGCGGTTTGGAAGTGCGGCATCACCTCGCGCCCGAACAACCTCAGGCTGTCGAGCACCTGGGCCTGGTCTACCGTCTCGTTGGCGTTGAGCAGGAAGTTGACGCAGTCGACTCCGGTCTCCTCCCATTTCTTGAGCATGCGCGCGATGCGCTGCGGGTCGCCGATGCAGAGATTGGGCGGCAGCTCGACCTCCTCGCCGTGCTCGACCAG
>DATAFT010000536.1:0-1638 GCA_036257295.1 Thermoanaerobaculia bacterium | reverse complement strand
GCTGTCGCGGAGCTTGAACCCCGCAGTCCACGTCATCGTGCGCACGCGCATGGTGAAGGAGATCGAGGAGCTGAGGCGCGCCGGCGCCAACCAGGTGATCGCCGAGGAGTTCGAGGCCGCGATCGAGATCTTCACGCACGTGCTCGAGCTCTACCACGTGCCGCGCAACATCGTGCGCGCGCAGACGCGGGTGCTGCGCGGCGAGGGCTACCGCATGCTGCGCGCCGAGCGGCAGGGGCGCGGCGTGTCGCAGGCCGTGCTCGAGGCGCTCGAGGCGGGCACCACCGATCTGTTCCGCGTCACCGGCGAGGGAAGCCTGGTCCATCGCACGCTCGAGAGCCTCGACCTGCGCGGCGCGGCAGGGGCCGCGGTGATCGCGGTCGTTCGCGGCGAGCAGTCGTTCGTCAATCCTTCGCCGGAGCTGCGGCTCGAAGCCGGCGACTACCTGGTGCTGGTGGGCAGCCACGACCAGATCGAGCGGTCCTTCATCTTCCTCGATGGCGTCGACTCGCCGACCGGCTAAGCTCTAGCTTCTCGGAGGGATCTTCCATGACGATTCCGCGACTCTCCGCCGACGCCACCGCCGAACAGGTGCTCGAAGGGCTCGAGCAGCACGGCCTCGCCGTCGTCGAGCGCTACCTTCCCGCCGCCGACGTGCGGCGCAAGCAGGACGATCTCGGGCGCGTGCTCGAGAGCATCCCCACCGGGCGCAACTCGTTCGAGGGGTTCGCCACCCGCCGCATCTACGCACTGTTCGCCAAGACGCGTCTGTTCGACGCTCAAGCGATCGATCCGTTGCTCCTCACCGTGAGCGAGCGCTTGCTCGGCCCCGGTTTCCTGCTGAGCGCGCCCACCGGAATATCGATCGGCCCCGGCGAGGCGGCGCAGCGGCTGCATCGCGACGACTCGGTGTACCCGGTGGCGCGGCCTCACCCGGAGCTCGTGATCAACACCATGTGGGCGCTCGACGACTTCACCGTCGAGAACGGCGCCACGCTGGTGGTCCCCGGCAGTCACCGGTGGCCGGCGGATCGTCGCGCGGTCGAGGGCGAAGCGGTGGCGGCCACCATGCCCGCGGGCTCGGTGCTCTTCTACCTCGGCAGTCTGTTGCACGCGGGCGGCGCCAACCGCACCGCCGCTCCGCGGCTCGGGGTCATCCTCGAGTATTGCGCCGGCTGGCTGCGCCCGCAGGAGAACCACGTCCTCGGCGTGCCGAAGACGATCGTGCGCGAGCTGCCCGACCGGCTGCGCGAGCTGCTCGGCTACGGCATCCACGGCAACTTCCTCGGCTACGTCGACGGGCGGCACCCGGCCAAATTCCTGAGCGACCAGCGTGCGGTGGTGAGCGGGGTGGTAGCCGCGGCGGCCGAGGAGTTGGATGCCTCGGCGTAGCTCCGTCGCGATCGCAGCACTCGCGTTCGCCGTCGCGAGTGGCGCCGGCGCGCAGCCCGTTCGGGTAATCGACCTCGCCACCTTCGGAACACCCGCGGGCGAGCTCACCAGGATCTACGGTTCGAGCCAGCTCGCCAACGGCGAGCCGTCGTCGGGCGCCGCCGGCGTTCCAGTGTCGGGCGCCGGCGACCTGGACGATGACGGCTTCGCCGACTACGCGTTCTCGTCGGTGCAGGCCGGTCCCCT
>DATAFT010000506.1:0-6722 GCA_036257295.1 Thermoanaerobaculia bacterium | reverse complement strand
CGAGCTCAACCGGCTCGGCGGCGAGCACGCCATCGGCCGCGTCGACATGGTGGAGAACCGGTTCGTCGGCATCAAGTCGCGCGGCGTCTACGAGACCCCCGGCGGCACCATCCTGTTCCAGGCCCTGCGCGATCTCGAGGGTCTCGCCATGGATCGCGAGGTGCTGCGCGTGCGCGACCTCCTCTCCCAGCGCTTCGCACAGCTCATCTACAACGGCTTCTGGTTCAGTCCCGAGATGGACGTGATCCGCGCGGCGTTCGCGCAGGCCGAGCGCGGCGTCGACGGGCGCGTGGCGCTGCGGCTCTACAAGGGCAACGTGATCGGGCGCGGCCGCCAGTCACCGAAGAAGCTCTACGATCAGACGCTATCCTCGATGGACGTGGCGGGCGGTTACGACCAGACCGACGCGCGCGGCTTCATCCGCCTCAACGCGCTGCGGCTGCGGGCCTATCGCAGGATCGAGGACCAGGCCGCGGGCGCGGGCCACGCGCGCAGCGAAGTCGTGGGCGCGACCGCCGGCGCCAGGAGCAAGTGAAGCCGTGGACGTCAATATCGTCGATCGCTCCGGCGTCGCCGTCGTTCATCTCAACGGCAAGCTCGCCGCCGGCGCCGGCGACAAGCAGCTCCACAAGCTGATCGACGAGCTGCTGGCGGACGGCCGCAAGCGGATCCTGCTCGACCTGTCGCAGGTCACCGGCATCGACAGCTCGGGCGTCGGCGAGCTGGTGGCTGGACTGCGGGTGACGCGCGAGATGGGCGGCGAGCTCAAGATCCTCAAGGTCGGCGGCACCGTGCATCGCATCCTGTCCCTGACCCAGGCGCTGCCGCTGTTCGAGGTGTACGACGACGAGGCGACCGCCGTGGCGGCGTTCGGCGGCGCGGCGGGGGAGGCTTCTCGATGACCACCACCACGACCACTGCTCCCACCAGGACCCGCGAGGTGCGCGTCGAGCGGGCCGGCGCGATCACCACCCTCGTCCTCGATCGCCCGCAGGCGCGCAACGCGTTGTCGGCGGAGCTGATGACCGAGATCGAGCAGGAGCTCGCCGCCATCGCCGCAGATCGCACCGTCAAGGTGGTGATCCTCGGCGCCAGCGGTCCGGCCTTCAGCTCCGGGCACGACCTCAAGCAGATGCTGGCGTGCCGCGACCGCGCCGTCTACGAAGAGTTGTTTCGCCAGTGCAGCCGGATGATGCTCGCGATCGTGAGGCTGCCGCAGCCGGTGATCGCGCGGGTGCAGGGTGTAGCCACCGCGGCAGGCTGTCAGTTGGTGGCGACGTGCGACCTCGCGGTGGCCGCGGCGTCGGCCCGCTTCGCGACGCCGGGCGTCAACATCGGGTTGTTCTGCTCGACGCCGATGGTGGCGCTGTCGCGCAACGTCGCGCGCAAGCCGGCGATGGAGATGCTCCTTACCGGCGACATGGTCGGCGCCGAAGAGGCGCGGCGCATCGGGTTGGTGAATCGGGTGGTGCCCGATGAGCAGCTCGAGGAATCGACGCGCGAGCTGGCCGAGACCATCGCCGGCAAGAGCGGCCACGTCCTGCGCATCGGCAAGGAGGCGTTCTACCGCCAGCTCGAGCTCGGGCTCGAGGACGCCTACGCCTACACCAGCCAGGTCATGACCGAGAACATGATGGCGCGCGACGCCGAGGAAGGGATCGGCGCGTTCCTGGAGAAGCGCAAGCCCGAGTGGCGCGAGGAATAGGGGCGGCGCTTTACGCGCCGATCTTCCGGTAGCGGCCTCTGAAGAACAGCAGCGGCGCCGCCTCGGCGCGAACGATCTCGCCGCCGAGAGCTTCTCCGACGAAGAGATCGTGATCGCCGCCGGGTAGCACGTCCGAGACGCGACACTCGAGATAGGCGATCGCCCCGTCGAGCAGCGGCGTGCCGTACGGTCCGTCGTGGAAAGGGACGCCGCGCAGGCTGCCGTGCTCGGGGTCGCCACGTTTGGCGAACACCGACGAGATCGCTTCCTGTTCCTCGCCCAGGAAGCTCACGCCGAACTTGCGCGCGGTGTGGAGCTGGCCGTGGCAGCGGGTGTTCTTGTCGACCGAGACGATCATGAGCAACGGATCGAGCGAGACCGACACCACGCCGTTGGCGGTCATGCCGTGGAGCCAACCGTCGACGTTGGTGGTGATCACGGTGACGCCGGTGGCGAAGTTGCCCCAGATGTCACGGAAGCCTCTCGAGTCCAGGCTCATCGTCGTCCCCTGAATCGCGGCGGGATGTTAGCAGCAGCCTCCGCGAAGCTCTCGGCGGCGCCGGTGCCCAGATCGAAGCGCGCGATCGGAGAGATCGCGGTGGTGGCACCCTCGCCGCTCTCCTCGACCCAGAAGAACGCCGGCCCGGGGCCGAGGTCGTCGAGGCCGCGCAGGAAGTCGTTCGACACCGCGAACGTGACGCGGCCCGCGGTGGTCTCGAGCGCCGGGAGCACGAACGGGAGCGCCGAGGTGAGGACGACCAGACGCGTCGAGCCGCAGCCTTCGCAGGAGGCGGTGAGCCGGCCCGCGACCGGATCGAAGGGGCCGATCTCGAGCGTCGCCAGCGGCGCCGCGTCCGCCGCGACCGGCATCAGTCGTTCGACGTGGGAGTCCCAGCGATAGCGAACGGTGCGCGGCAAGGCGGCGAGCGCGGCTCTGGACGATGCGCTCAGGGACTCCGGCAGTGGGACGGGCGCGCGCGCCAGCGGACCGAACGGAGGGCGCACCGACTCGGCGAGACCGTACTGGAAGACCTTCGCGATCGGTTCGTGCGCCGCACCCTCGATGAAGTCCGGCGGACTCTCGACCAGCACGACGGTGTCCGTGTCGGCATGCTCGGCGGCCACGCCCAGAACGTCGGAGCGCACCGCCGCAACGAGCGCGCGCGCGCGATCGTAGGCCTCCACCGTGTGGCGCAGCGCGCCGATCCAATCTGCCGCGACGGCGATGGACGCGGCGGCGATCGCGATGACGCCGAGCCGCGACGAGCGCGCGGCGACTCGCGCGCCCAGGCCCCCGATCACGACCACGACGCCCGCGATCGCGAGGTAGGCGTAGCGGCCGTTCGCTGGCACCAGCCCGACGAAGGTGAACGGCGCGAGGAAGAACGCGATCCAGGCGAGGCCCGCGAGCGCCGCGCGGCCGGCGCGCCGGCGATCCCTCGCGACCACCAGCGCGGCGACGCCAGCGATCGCCCAGATCCCCCAGATCCAAAACGGGGCGGCCTCGGTCCCGTAGTGCGGGTGGAGGATCCGGCCCAGCGCCGCTACCAGATCGCGGGCGCGCTCGAGTGGCGCCGACCAGAACCGGTCGCGGAACGCTGTGTAGCCGCCGACCGATGTTCCGAGAACCAGCCATCGGATCAAGAGGTAGATGGCTACGACCGCGAAGAAGGGGGCGAGCGGCCGCGCGCCGGAGAGAAAGCCAGCTCGCGCCCGCGTGTCGCCGCGCGGAGAGATCGGGCCCGGGCCGGGCAGGAGGATGGTGGTCACCAACAGCACGATCGGCGCCACGATCGCCGCCTCGTAGCTGCCCACGGCGAGCACGAAGAAGAGGACCGCGGCCAGGTCGAGGCGGCGTCGCGAGATGCCTCGACGGGAGAGTTCACTCGACGCGCCGCGCTCCCGCGCCGCCAGGTAGCAGTAGATCGCGAGCAACGAGAACGCGGCGGCGAACAGCGTAGCGAATGCTCCGATGAAGAGCACTGCGCTGGGGTGGAAGGGATGGATGGCGAACAGCGCGGCCGATGCCGCGGCGATCCAGCCCGCGCCGCCGGCGCCAGCCGCGAGCGTCCTGTCGCGAAGATCGTCCGCTCGGCGCCGCCGGCCTACGACGAGCACGACGATGATCGCCACCAGCCATGCGTTGAACGCGTGCACCGCCAGATGCGCGGCGTGGAAGCGCGCCGGGTGCAGGCCGAACAGTCGCAGCTCGAGCGCGAGCATGACCGTCGACACCGGCCGCCAGAACCCGACCGGCGCGAGCCCGAGCCAGGGCGAGGAGAGCTCGTGGCGCAGCGTGTCGAGGAGACTCTCTCGCGAGAGGTGGGCGAGGACGAGGAAGTCCTCGCTGGCGAAACCGGTGTCGAGCCCGGGCAGGTAGAGCGCCGCGCCGGCGAAGGCCGCTAGCGCGGCCGTGATAGCGAGGGTCGCACCGCGCCGGCGGGAGGCGTCTGAGATGGGCATACACTACGGACGCCTCGACCACTGGTCAAGCGCGCTCGCCGCGCCGTCCTCGGCGCCAAAGAGATGCGAATGAAGGGCGTGGTAAACACCACGCCCGTAGCGCGCCGTCCTCGGCGCCAAAGAGATGCGAACGAAGGGCGTGGTAAACACCACGCCCGTAGTGAGCGTGAACCCGGCCATACCGGTCCTTCTCGTTCTCGCGCTGGTCCCGCTCGTTCGCAAGCGCGAGGGGATGGCGCTGGCGTGGTGCGTCGCGGGACTCGCCAGCACGCTGCTCCTGCTGCCCGCGCTGCTCGAGGCCGACGGCGTTCCCAGCCCGGCCGCGTCCGCCGGCATGGTGGCGCCCTGGGCGGGCACCATCGATCCGGCGGCGGGAAACTCGACGCTGTCGGACGTCACGTTCCAGATCCAGCCCTGGCTGCTGCACCTGCGCCGCGAGCTGCGCGCTGGACGCGCGCCGTACTGGAACCCGTACCAGTTCTCGGGCGCGCCGTTCTGGGCCAACGGTCAGAGCGCGCCGCTGTTTCCGCTCCATCTCCTGTTCGTGGCGCTGCCGCTCCAGCTCGGGCTCGTGCTGCTGCCGTGGCTGCGCGCGGTCATCGCCGGAGTCGGAGCCTGGGCGCTCGCGCGCGAGCTCGAGGTCCGATCACGCCCGGCGTTGATCGCCGCGATCGTCTTTCCGCTGTCGGGCATGCTCTCTAGCTTCCTGCTCTTCCCGATGGCGAACGCGCTTTGTCTCGTGCCCTGGGTCCTGCGCGAGACGGAGCGACTGGCGCGCGAGCGCGGCGCTGGCCCATCCCCGGTTGGGGCGGGGGGGGCCTGGTGGCGGCTCGGCGTCGTGGTCGGGCTCCAGGCCCTGGGTGGTCATCCCGAGACCGTGGTCCACACCGCGCTGCTCGCCGGACTGTACCTGGCGATCCGCGGCGGCTCCGATCGAGCGACCTGGGCGAAGCTCGTCGCCGGGTTCGCTGCCGGAGCGTTGGTGGCGGGTGTGCACCTGGTGCCGCTCTTCTACAACCTCACCGCCTCGACCCGGTGGCGCGAGTGGAGCGCGGGCGAGCGCCTGCCGCTCTCGGCGGCGCTCGACGCGTCACTGCGACTGGTGCTGCCCGACCTCTACGGGAATCCGGCGGCCGGCACCTGGTGGGGGCCCTTCAACTACAACGCGACGGCGGTGTTCGCCGGCGCTCTGGCGTTGCCGCTGGCGTGGCTGGGACTGCGCGATCGAATCGACGATCGACGCTTCAAAGCGACGGCGGTGATCACCGTCGCCGCCGCGCTCGCGGCGTATCACGTGTTTCCGGTGCGCGAGCTGATGCTCCTGGTCCCGGTGGTGAACCGGATGCTGCATCACCGACTGCTGTTCGCGGTCGATCTCGGCCTCGCGGTCTTCGCCGCGGCCGGAGTCGACGCCCTCGGGAGCGGACGACGGCGAGGCGTGACCGGGGCATCGCTCCTGGTGGCGGCGGTGCTGGCGGTGGCCTGGTCGCTCCACCGCGACGATTGGGCCGCCGCGGGTCTGCTCGGGCACCAGGCGCGCTGGACGACGTGGATCGTGGTGGCGCTGGCGCTGCTCCTGGCTGGCGCCTTGCTCTCGTCGAGAGAAGCGTCGAGAGAAGCGTCGAGAGAGGCGTCGAGAGGGGCGTCGAGACGGGCGTCGCGCCGCGGCGTGCGGACGGGCGCGATCGTGGCCGTGCTGGCGGGCGTGGCGCTCACCGCCGAGCTGCTGTGGGCGCACGGGCGCACCAATCCGGGCCTGGCGCTGCGCCGGCTCCTGCCGAGCACGCCGGCGATCGAGTTCCTGACGCGCTCTCCCGGACGGGTGGCGGCGCTCGACGCCGCGCTGCGGCCGAACGCCGCGATGGTTCACCGCCTGCGCGACGTGCGCGGCGACGACACCTTGAAGCTCGCGAGCTACGAGCGCGTCTATCGCTCGTTCGCCGGCGCCAGCCCCTACTTCTTCGAGCCCATCACCGGCTGGCGCGCCGACGCGCTCGATCGGCTCGGCGCGCGCTGGGTGCTGGCGCCGCCGGGCGCCAGCCCGCCGGTCGAGACCTGGAGCGTCGCCTTCGACGGTGACGACGCGCGCGTGTTCGAACGGGCGAGCGCGCTGCCGCTGGTCCGTTGGCTCGGGGGCGGCAACCACGGTTTGACGATCGCGGCCAGCGAGCCCGGTCGCTGGACCATCCGCTATACGACGCCAGCGGCAGGGGTGCTGGTGGTCGCCGAGACCTGGGACCCGGGTTGGAGCGGCGCCGTCGACGGCAGGCCGCGCGCGCTCGAGCGGCGCGAGGAGATCCTGATCGGCGCGCACGTCGAGGCGGGGTCGGGCACGCTCGAGCTGCGCTATCGCCCGCGCGGCTTGAGCGCCGGTTGGGCCGCCACCGCGATCGGCGCGGCGGCGCTGCTGTTTGCCGCGATGCGGCAAAGTGATGCCGCACTGCGGCAAATAAATGCCGCACTGCGGCAAGAGAGCAGGGCACGGCTGTGACTCCGCGGCGCCGGCTCGACGCCGGGCGGCTCGCGATCTGGATCGCCTTCGCGGCGCTGTGGG
>DATAFT010000497.1:0-2261 GCA_036257295.1 Thermoanaerobaculia bacterium | reverse complement strand
GCCGCCCCCAGCGCCATGCGGATTCCGATCTCGCGGCGGCGCTGGGACACGTCGTGCGCGAGCAGGCCGTACATCCCGATCGCCGACAGCAGGAGAGCGACGGCTCCCATCATGGTCAGAGCCCGCGAGATGACGCGCGGTCCACCCAGCGACTGTTCGATATGCGCGCGCAAGGTCTGCACCGCTGTCACCGGCTGATCGGGATCGACGGCCCACACTGCCTGGCGAGCCGCCGACGCCAGGGCCATGGGGTCGCCCTCGCTGGCGACCCGAGCCGCGAGGCTCGCGGTGCGAATGGGACGCTGCTCGAAGGGGAGGAACACCGCCGGGGCCGTGCGTCCGCCCAAGGGAATCCGGGCTTGCTGGAAGTCGGCGCACACTCCGACGATCTGGCGTGAAACGCCCCAGAGCGTCACTCTGCGCTCGAGCGCGCTTTCACCTGGAAACTGCTCTCGCGCGAAGCTCTCGTTCACGACGATCACCGGCGCGGCGTCGCCCCGATCGGACTCCTGCAGCGGTCGTCCCGCGACGATGGGGACGCCCAAGGTCGTGAAGTACTCCGGACTGGTCGATTGCCAGCCGGTCGACGGCGCCTCGGCGGCGGACGCGACCGCCCGCCCGTCGACGGTGAACTGGGTGCGTGGATTGTTGTCGCTGCGCGGTAGTTGGTTGAACGCGGCGGTCGCCTCGACTCCGGGCAGCTCGTGAAGCCTTCGCAACACCTCGCGATAGAAGATCGCTACTTCGGTATCGGTGGGGAATCGATTCTCGTCCGCGGTCAGCTCGAGCGTGAGGACGCCGTCGGGCACCATGTTGCCGTTGTCTCGCACGATTGCGTCGAAGGTGCTGGTGAGGATCCCGGCGGCCGTGAGGAGCGCCAGCGCGACCGCGGTCTCGGCGACGATGAACGAGGCGCGCAGGCGTCGCCGCCGCCTCGAGCCGGTGCCGCCGCGGCTGGTCTCACCGAGTGCGGTCGACGGCTCGACGCGCGAGGCCTGCAGCGCGGGAGCCGCGCCCAGAAGCCCGGCGGCCAGGACGGACACCAGCACGCCGTAGGTGAGGACCCAGGCATCGAGGTGAGGCCGGAAGACCTCCGGCAGCATGGGCGGCATGATGTCGGCGACCGCGCGAATCCACGCGATCGAGGCGACGATGCCCAAGGCTCCACCCGCGAGCGCGATCACGAGACTCTCCGTCAGGAGTTGGCGGCTGATCCGCGCCCGACCCGCGCCCAGCGCCAGCCGCATGCCCAACTCCGCGCGGCGAGCGTCGCCTCGCGCCAGGTAGAGGTTGACGAGGTTGGCGCTCGCGATCACGAGCACCAGGGCCGCGACCGTGAGCAGGATGTACTGGAGCTGGGTGTCGACGCGGCCCGGAAAGAGGTCGCTGAGCGCCTCGACGTGGACACCCCTACCGCGATTGGTATCGGGGAACTGGGTCTCGAGGCGCGATGCGACGGCGGCGAGCTCGGCCTGGACGTCGTCGACCCGACTCCCGGCGGCGAGCCGGCCCATCACGACGTAGCGGCGGTTCGAGCGATCGTCGCGGCGCGGCACCAGATCGACGGGCCGGAACACGTCTGCGTCGGCGGGAAGGAAGTCGAAGTGCTCCGGCAGCACGCCGATGACGGTGTGCGGCTCACCCTCGATCAGGAGCGACGAGCCGAGGGCATTGGGGTCGCCGCCGAAACGATGCTCGAAGAACCGGTCCGTGATCACCGCCACGCGCGATCCTCGAAGCCCGGCCTCCTCGGCTCGAAAGCCACGTCCCAGGACCGGACCGCGGCCGATGAGCTGGAAGAGCCCGGGCGTCGACTCCACGATCTGGATCCGCTCGGGCTCGTCTCCTCCCGTCAAGTTCGCCGGCCTCGCGGTCCACGCCTCCATCGCGACCAGATGCTTGCTCGCCTCCTTCCAGTCGAGGTAGTTCCCGGGGGCGGCGTCGTCACGGTCGCTGTCGTTGCGGTTGGTCTCCTCGATCGCAACCATCTCCTCCGGGGATTGCCAGCGGAAGCTGCCGAGTAGAAACCCCGACGCGACGCTGAAGGCGGTGGTGTTGGTGGCGATCGCGAAGCCGAGCGAGACCACGGCCACCAGACTGGTGACCGGCGCCTGGCGCAACATGCGCGCGCCGTAGCGCAGATCGGCGAGAAGCTCGTGCACGGCGCGACCCCTTCCGGCCCCGCGCGAATGGGGGCTACTGTCGACTACGACGAAAGGAGCCGCTAGTTTCGGAGCCAACCGCGGCGCCGACCGATTCGG
>DATAFT010000453.1:0-2537 GCA_036257295.1 Thermoanaerobaculia bacterium | reverse complement strand
CGATCGCGTGAAGCCGGTAGTGCTGGCGACGCGCACGGACGGCGGCGTGAGCTTTCTCGACCGGTCGCAGCGCATCTTCGAGATCGAGTCTGGCGGCACCGTGCCCCGATTCATCGCCTGTCTCCCCGATGAGCTCGCGGCAGTCGACGACGTGATCGGCGTCGCCGGCACCGGTGAGGTGGCGTGGGTCGCCGGGACGATGCGCGGATACGGGAAGAAGGCAGACGAGATCAGGGTCGGCGTCACCCGGCTTGGCGTTGGCGACCGTGGGATCGAGGCGCTGGCGCGCTCGCTTCCGAAAGGCTTCGAGTCCAGCGCCGCGGCTTTCGATCTCGACCGCTCGCGGCTCTTCGTGGCGAGACTCGGCGAGGCGTTCGTCGACGTGGTCGATCTAACCCGCAAGGAGCTGGTGCCCGAGCCGGTGCTCGAGATCGAGTCGAGCGATCCGCTGCGGCTGCTCGCCTACGATCCCGATCGCGATCGACTGTTCGGGTCGGACGGTAAAGCCAACCTGATCGTCGCCGAGCTCGCCACCACCCCCGCGACCGTGACGATGCTGGCGAGCGATCTCGACCTGCCGTCCGCTGTCGCCTATGACCGCCAGCGCCGGCGTCTCTACCTGACCACTGCCGGCGACGGCGCGCTGTGGAAGGTCGAGTGCGAGTCGACCTGTGGCGCGCCGCAACGCCTGGCCGCCTCGCGCGAGGTCACCCATCCGCGGGCGCTCGCGGTCGACGCCACCGGAGTGGTGTGGGTGGGCGACCTCGAGGCCGGCATCCTTGCCGGCATCTCGCCCGAGGGCGAGGTGGTGCGGCGGATCGAGCAGCTGCCGGAAGGATAGGCGGGGGCGGCTATCCGCACCGCACCGGCATCGACTTGATCGCACCCAGAAAGTTGGTGCGGATGCGCCGCACCGGGCCGGTGAGCTCGACCGTCTCGAGCCGCTCGAGCAGCTCCGAAAACATGACGCGAAGCTGCAGGCGCGCGAGCTGCGCGCCCAGGCAGAAGTGCTGGCCGATGCCGAACGCGAGGTGCGGGTTGGGGTCACGGCCGACGTCGAAGCGGTCGGGGTCGGCGAACACCTCGGCGTCGCGGTTGGCGGCCGGGTACCACATCACCACCTTGTCGCCCTCGGTGATCGGCACGCCGCGGATCTCGGTCGACCGCGTCGCGGTGCGCCGCATGTAGAGCACCGGCGACACCCAGCGCAGGATCTCCTCGACCGCGGTGGGCAGCAGGGACGAATCGTCGCGTAGGCGGCGGTGCTGATCGGGATGCTCGATCAGCGCCTCCATGCCGCCGGCGATCGAGTTGCGCGTGGTCTCGTTGCCGGCGATGACCATCAAGAGGAAGAAGCCGTTGAGGAGGTCTTCGCGGATCGGCTCGCCGTTCTCCATGCGTGCGTTGGCGATCGCGGTCATCAGGTCGCTGCGCGGCGCCCGGCGGCGATCTTCGATCAACCGCTGCCCGTAGGCGAAGAGCTGCAGGTAGATCGGGATGACCTTCTCCTGCGATACGCCCAGGTCGGGATCGATGCCGCCCACCAGCAGGTTCGACCACTCGAAGATCTTGTCGTGGTCCTCGTCGGGCACGCCGAGGATCTCGCACAGCACGGCGACCGGGAGCGGGGCCGCCACGTCCTTCATGAAGTCGCACTCGCCGCGCTCGGCGGCCGCGATCACCACCGCCCTCGCCACGTCGCGGATGCGGCCTTCGAGACGATCGAGCGCGCTCTTGGTGAAGAACGGCAGCGCCACCTTGCGATAGGCGTTGTGCGCCGGCGGGTCCATGGTGATCATGCCCCCGATCAGCGCGTTGATCACCTTGGGGTCCATCGAGGGGTGGTAGGTGATGTTGATGCCCTGCGCCGACGAGAAAGTCTGCGGATCGCGCGACACCGCCACCACGTCCTCGTGGCGGGTGAGGTTCCAGAACCCCGGGCCCCAGCCCTCGGGCTCCTCGTTCCAGTAGACGGGAAAGTCGCGTCGTAACACGGCGAAGGCGTCGTGGCGGACGCCGCCGACGAAGACGTCGGGGTGTCCGAGATCGATGATCTCGGGGTTGTGGCGCCAGGGTCGGGGAGGGGTGGCGGCCGTCGTGGTGCCGGTCACGGGTTCCATCTCTGCAGTCTACCCGCGCCCACCGATCGGTTCGCCCCACCCTTCGGGTGAGCGCCGCCCCCTCCCGCTGGGCGGCGCGGCGCCACGAGGCTTCTGCGACCATCGTCGGCAAATCAAATCTCCGACCCACGAGGAGTACTGCAATGGCCAAGATCGACGGCGGCACCATGCTGGTTCGGGTGCTCCGGCAGGCGGGCGTGGACACCGTGTTCACCCTCCACGGCGGGCACCTCGACGCGATCCTCCAGGCGGCGCGGGCCGCCGGTCTGCGTCTGGTCGACACCCGCCACGAGCAGGCAGCGGGACACGCGGCGGACGGTTGGGCGCGCACCACGGGCAACCCCGGGGTCGTGCTGGTCACCGCGGGGCCCGGGTTCACCGACTGCGTGACCGCCATCACCAATGCCTATCTCGACT
>DATAFT010000442.1:0-6875 GCA_036257295.1 Thermoanaerobaculia bacterium | reverse complement strand
CGACGCGCGTCGCGCGCGTCAGTCGATTTTGGTGGACCACGGAAGCGGCCCGCGCCTGGCCGGCGCGGACGTCAGCGGGTCGACGCGCTCAAAGGAGGAGCGCTGAGTGCAGCGTGTAGAACGGAGCGGGCGCGTTCGAGCCAGTCTTATCGGTGAGGCCCGGGCCGTGGTGCCCGGTGGGAACCAGAGCACACTGTGAAGAGGGGGCGAGTGCGAGCGTTGGGCAGGCAGCTGGCGGCGTGAGACTGAGCCGGACGATGGTCGCCGCCGACGCTCGCATCGCGCAGCAACCCGCGGGTTGCGGCACCGGCACCGCCGGCGCGGACCGTGCCACCGACCATCCTGCTGTCGAGCCGCAGTCGGCTGCGCACAGGAAGGGCTCGGCCGCGGGGCGGCAGGGCGTCTGCGCCAGCAGCGCGGCGATCGCGAAAGCCAAAGTACGGGTACGCCAGCTCACGGGTCCACTGTAGGTGCTCGTGACAGTCGCGACACCATCCGAGCGGGTAGGAGGATCGACCCGATCGGGTGGGATTGCGGCGATGCGGCGCGGTCTGGCTTCCGACTCCCCGGGGTACCATCGCCATGCATGACCGACGGCACGCTCCTGCCGCCACGCGCGCCGGCGATCTCCGGCGCGACCGATGCCGCGCTCCGGGCCTTGACGCGCCGTTTCCGGGTCGCGGTGCGACTGACCGTGCTGGTATTGGTGGCCGCTCTGGGCGACCGCATCCCGGGTGTTCCGCTCGCCTATATCGCGCCACCCCGTTTCTGGATCTGGTTCCAGCTCGTCCTCTCGATCCCGATCGTGCTCTGGTCCGGAGCGCCGCTCTACCGGCATGCCTGGCGTTCGACGACGCGTGGGCGACCCGACCGGTTCCTGTCGATCTCCCTCGCGGTGGCCGGGGTCTGGATCTACAGCGTGATCGCGGTGCTCCGGCCCGGTTTCTTTGGCGAGCCATACCGCGACGAGTCCGGCCTGGTCCGCGTCTACTTCGAGGTGGCGACGGTGATCGTGACACTGACCTTGGTCGATTGGCTGGTCGAGGCTCGTAGCCTCGCCCGGCCCGCGGCTGCGATCGGCGCGCTGCTGAAGTTGGTTCCGAAGACGACGCGTCGCCTCCGACCGGACGGCCTCGAAGAAGATGCTCCGGTCGACGCGGTGCGCCCCGGGGACGCGGTGCGGGTGTGGCCGCTAGAGACGGTTCCGCTCGACGGTGTCGTGATCGAGGGCAGCGGCGCCGTCGACGAGTCGAAGATCGGTGGTGAAGCGACCCCAGTCGAAAAGAAGCCCGGTGACCGGGTCTTCGGTGGCGCCTCGAACTGCGGTGGTGCACTGGTCGTCCGCGTCGAGGCGGCCGCAGGGGACCAGCTATTGACGCGGTATGCGCGCCTCCTGACCGACGCGCTGCGTAGCCGCGCGCCGATCGAGCGGCTCGTCGATCGCTGGGCCGGGTGGCTGGTGCCAGCGGCGGTAGTCATAGCCGTGGCGACGTTTGCGGCGTGGACGAACCTGGGTCCCGAGCCGCGGCTGGCGCTCGCGACGCTGAGCGCTGCAGCGGTGCTGGTCGTCGCCTCCTCGAGCGCGCTCGGGCTGGCGACATCGATGCCGATGGCGGAGGCGGTTGCTCGTGGTGCGAAGGAGGGAATCCTATTCTCGAGCAGGTCGGCAGTCGAACGGCTTCGCGATGCCGACACGTTGGTGCTGGCCGCGGTCCCTCCGGTCGGCGCCGGCGACGTCGCAACGCTCCGCGCGCTGAAAGCCGCGGGTCTGCGCCTGGTGTTGTGGACCAGCAAAGGCTTCGCGAGTGTCGCTGCCGAAGTGGGCGTGGAAGAAGCGCCGGTACCAGCGTCTCTCGATCGGAAGGTAGCTGCGGTGAAAGAGCTGCAATCGGAAGGCAGACGCGTGGCGATGGTCGGCAACGACGCCGACGACGCGCCCGGGCTGGCGCAGTCCGTTGTCTGTATCGCGATGGGCACCGGCTCCGGCGTCGCCATCGAGAGCGCCGACATCACCCTGGTCAAGGGCGACCTGCGCGGCATCCTGCGCGCGCGTCGCCTGTCGCAGGCCACGCTGCGCAACGTCAAGCAGAACCTGTTCTTCGCGTTTATCTACAACGCGCTGGGAGTGCCGATCGCCGCGGGCGTTCTGTATCCGTACTTCGGCATCCTGCTCGACCCGATGATCGCGGCGGCGGCGATGAGCCTGAGCTCAGTGTCGGTCATCGTCAACGCTCTGCGCCTCCGGCTGGCCCGGATCTGAGCCGACCGAGTTTCTTGGCTATCATTCGAGGCCGGTACCCTAAAGCACTCGAGGCCTGCTCCCTAAGGTCCGAAGCGATGCGTCGCCGCGACCGCCCTGCAATCCTCAACTATCTGATCGCTGTGGTCGCCACGGCAGGCGCCGTCCTGGTCCGGGCGGCGATCGACCCGCTGCTCGGTGAGCGGACCTTCACCCCGATCCTCTACGTCGCCGTGGCGATCTCGATCTGGTTCGGAGGCTGGGGCCCGGCCGCTCTCTCGGCGGTCCTGGGTTATGTCGCCGTCCATGCCCTCTTCGTCCATCCGACCGGCTCGCTGTTCCCGACCACGGGCGAGTGGGTGAGTGCCGTCATCTATCTCACCTCGTGCGCCATCCTGATCGCGTTCGGAGAGGCCGTCAGCATCTCGGAGCGCCGGCTCCAGACCAAGCAGCGCGAGCTCGAGCTCGAGTCGACCGAGCGCAGGGTGGTGGACGACGAGCTGCGCGCCAGCCGTCAGCGCGAGCAGGAGCGGCGACTGGAGCTCGAAGCACTGATGGGCTCGGCGCCGGTTTCGATCTGGGTCGCGCACGATCCCGAGTGCCGCACCATCACCGGCAACCCGGCGGCTTCCGCGATGTTGGGCGTGCCGGCCGGGACCAACCTGTCGAGGTCCGTTCCGGCCGCTGAGTCGGTGACCGCCTTCGAGATCTACCGCGGCGGCTCATTGGTCGAGACTGCCGATCTGCCGATCCAGACGGCGGTGCGCACCGCCAGCGCGGTGTCGAACCAGGAGCTCGAGTACCGCTTCCTCGACGGCCGCCCTTCGGTGTGGGTATACGGCAACGTCGAGCCGCTGCTCGACCACCGCGGCTCGATACGTGGAGCGATCGGCACTTTCGTCGACATCACCGAGCGCCGCCGCGCCGAGGAGCTCCAGCGCGAGACCGAAGGGCGTTTTCGCACGCTCGCCGATCAAGCCCCCGTTCTCATCTGGCTCAACAGTATGGACGGATGCGAGTACGTGAACCGGGAGTACCTGCGCTTCGTCGGCGCTGACCTCGAAGCGGTGCGCGGCATGGGATGGACGAGGTGGGTCCATCCCGACGACTTCGAAGAGTACGCCGGCGCCTATCGCCGCGCGCTCGACAAGCGCGAGGCCTTCGACGCGCAGTTCCGGTTCCGCTCGGCCTCCGGCGAGTATCGATGGCTCAAGTCGGCCGGGCTGCCGCGTCTCACCGCCGACGGGTCCCTGGTCGGCTTCGTCGGCTGCTCGTTCGACATCACCGACGTCAAGGAGGCCATCGACGCCCTCCAGGAGTCCGACCGCCGCAAGGATGAGTTCCTCGCCACACTGGCCCACGAGCTGCGCAACCCACTGGCTCCGCTGCGCAACGGTCTCGGCATCCTGCGCCTCAGTCTCGACGGCGACCGTGGCGTCGAGCACACGCTCGCCGTGATGGAGCGCCAGCTCGCGCACCTGGTGCGCTTGATCGACGATCTGGTCGACGTCAGCCGCATCAGCCGCGGCAAGATCGAACTGCGTCGTCAACCCATGGACCTGGCGGCGGCGGTGGCCGAAGCGGCCGCGATCGCGCGCCCGCGCATCGAAGCGGAGGGGCGCGAGCTCGCGGTAGAGCTACCGTCCGAGCCGTTGATGGTCGACGGCGACGGCACCCGGCTGGCGCAGGTGGTGGCGAACCTGCTCGACAACGCGGCCAAGTACACCGATCGCGGAGGTCATATCCGCCTCGCGGTCGAGCGCCGCGAGGGCGATGCCGCCATCAGCGTCGAGGATGACGGCATCGGTATCCCGCCGGAGATGCTCGACCGCATCTTCGAGATGTTCACCCAGGTCGATCGCCCGCTCGAGCGCCAGCAGCAAGGCGGGCTCGGCATCGGCCTCACCCTGGTCAGGCGACTGATGGAGCTGCACGGTGGCAGCGTCGAAGCGTCGAGCGCAGGTGCCGGCCGCGGCTGCCGTTTCGTCGTCCGCCTCCCGCTGGCGGCGGCGGGCGCGGCGGTGACGAGTGGGGCGCAGAGCGCGCGCGAGCCCGAGCCGCGGCCAGCGGCACGCCGGCGAGTGCTGGTGGTGGACGACAACAGCGACGCGGCGGACAGCCAATCGGCGATGCTCCGGCTCATGGGCCACGAGGTCGAGAGCGCTTCCGACGGCTTCGTCGCTCTCGAGACCGCGGCGGTGTTCCGGCCCGACCTCGTCCTGCTCGACATCGGCATGCCGAAGCTCAATGGCTACGAAGTGTGTCGGCGGCTGCGGGCCGAGCCCTGGGGCGCCGGGTTGCTCATCGTCGCGGTGACCGGCTGGGGGCAGGACTCGGACAAACAGCGCGCGCGGGAGGCGGGGTTCGATCACCACCTCACCAAACCGATGGATCCGACCGCCCTCTACGATCTGTTGAAGTCGATGTCCGCGCCGGGCGTTGCCGCCTCGCCCGGCCCGATAGCACCCGCCGCCGAAGGGATGTAGCATCGCCGACGGCTCGAAACCAAGGCTCGCCTCGTGAAACCCCGTCGCTCCTCGAGCCGCGAAGGAGTCATGGATTCTCGCAAGATCTTCGTCATCGACACCTCGGTAGTTCTCTATGACCATCAGGCCCTCGACAGCTTCGAAGAGCACGATGTAGCGATCCCGATCACCGTGCTCGAGGAGCTCGACCAGTTCAAGAAGGGATCGAGCGTCCTCAACCGCAACGCTCGGGAGTTCATCCGCCGTCTCGACGAGTTCTCCTCCGACAACTTGCTGCAGGACTGGATCCCGCTCAACGGATCGGAGAGCGGGCGGGTCAAGGTCGTCCTACCGCCGCGCGACGCCGACTCCCAGCACTCGCATCTGATGGGTTCGGGGTCCGGTAACGACAACCGGATCCTGGCCGCGGCGCTCGACCTCAAGGCGCGGCAGACCGAGCGCCGGGTGATCCTGGTATCCAAGGACATCAACCTCCGGCTCAAGGCGCGTGCGCTCGAGCTCCCGGCCGAGGACTACAAGCGGATCGCCGTCACCGACGTCGATCGCCTCTACGGCGGCAAGACGCACCTGGTGGTCGAAGACCCGACGCTGCTCGATCGCCTGCACGCGGAAGAGACTCTGCCGGTGGAGGCGATCTGCCGCGAGGAGCCGCCGGCCAACCACTTCTTCATCCTCACCAGCGGATCGAAGTCGGCGCTGGCCTGCTACAAGCAGAGTCGCGGCACGCTCGAGCGCGTGGTGAAACGCGCCGCTTACGGTCTCGAGCCGCGCAACGCCGAGCAGACGTTCGCGCTGTCGTCGATCGTCGATCCCGAGATCCGGTTGGTGACCCTCACCGGGCCGGCCGGCACCGGCAAGACGCTGATCGCGCTCGCCGGCGCGCTGGAGCAGAGCCGTCAGTTCCGCCAGATCCTGCTCGCCCGCCCGATCGTGCCGCTCAGCAACCGCGACCTCGGCTACCTGCCGGGCGACGTCGCCTCGAAGATCGATCCCTACATGCAGCCGCTGTGGGACAACGTGAGCTACATCAAGAGCCGGTTCGAGACCGAGGACCGCGCCCACCAGCGGCTCACCGCGATGGTCGAGACCGAGAAGATCCAGATCGTGCCGCTCGCCTACATCCGCGGCCGCAGCTTCTCGCGCGTCCTGTTCATCGTCGACGAGGCGCAGAACCTGACGCCGCACGAGATCAAGACCATCATCACGCGGGCCGGCGAAGACACCAAGATCGTGCTCAACGGCGACATCTTCCAGATCGACACGCCCTATCTCGACTCGCATTCGAACGGGCTGTCGTACCTGATCGACCGGCTCAAGGGCAATCCGCTCTACGCCCACATCAACCTGGTCAAGGGCGAGCGCTCGCCGCTCGCGAACCTGGCGAGCCAGCTCTTGTGACGCGACGGGCCCGAGGGGTCTCCCGCATCTCGACGCCGCGCGTCGGCAAGGACGTCGGTCCATCCCCACCCGAGCCCACCGCCGTCCACGAGGCGGACACCTTCTTCGATCTCTCTCTCGACCTGCTCTGCATCGCCGGTACCGACGGCCGCTTCCGCAAGGTCAATCCGGCGTTCGAGCGCATCCTGGGCTGGACCCACGACCAGCTCCTGGCGCGCCCGTTCTACGACTTCGTGCATCCGGACGATCTCGAAGCCACGCAGCGCGAGGTCGCCAAGCTGGCGCAGGGCATCCCCACCATCTCGTTCGAGAACCGCTACCGGTGCGCCGACGGCAGCTACAAGTCGCTGCTGTGGACCTCGCAGCCGGACCCGGCGCGCGGCCTGCTCTACGCCGTCGCGCACGACATGACCCGCCGCCGCGAGCGCGATCAGGAGCTGTTCCTGGCCAAGGAGGAGGCCGAGGCCGCGGCGCGCGCCAAGGCCGAGTTCCTGGCGGTCATGAGCCACGAGATCCGCACGCCGATGGGCGGCATCATCGGCATGGCGGAGCTCGCCCTCGAGACCGCGGAGGGGGAGCCCCTGCGCGGCCAACTCCAGACCATCCGCCACTCGGCCGAGGCGCTGCTGCTGCTGCTGCACGACGTGCTCGACCTCTCCAAGGCCGAGGCCGGCAGGCTCGAGCTGATGAGAGCGCCGTTCGTGTTGCGCGAGGCCATCGGCGACGCCATCAAGGTGTTCACGGTCGAGGCG
>DATAFT010000425.1:0-1898 GCA_036257295.1 Thermoanaerobaculia bacterium | reverse complement strand
CTCGACGTCGAAGGCGCGCACGTCGCCCGCCGCCGCCGGCAGACTCTCGGCGACCCGGCTACCGAGGATCAGCAGGTTCTTGTCGCGCTGCGCGCGACGGCGGCCACTCGAGCGCGCAAGATCGCGCACTCGAGAGAACTTGTCGCGCTGCGCGCGACGGCGGCCACTCGAGCGCGCAAGATCGCGCGCTCGAGAGAAGCGGTAGACGACGCCGGGAGTGTTGGACACCACGAAGAGCTCCGCCGCTCCGGCGTCGAGACCCTGGTGCAGGTCGATCGATCCCTCGTCACCGAAGCTGGTGATTGGTTTTCCGGTACCGGCGTCGATCGCCCACAACCGATCGCCGGCAGCGAAGAAGATCCGCGCACTGTCGCCCGCGCCCCAGTGGGTGAGCCCGCGATTGACGCCGAGGCCGAACAGGCGGAAACCCTCGGCGAACGGGTCGAAGCGCCAGATCTCGTTGCCGGTGGCGGCATCGACGGCGAACGCCGCAAGCGAGGCGGAGGTGGCGTAGAGAACGCCGTCCACCACGATCGGGTTGCACTGGATCTGAGAGCGGTTGGCGGAGTCGGCTCCACCCGCGTGGTACGTCCACGCCAGCTCGAGACGGGAAACGTTGGCGGGTGTGATCTCGGTCCCCGGCGAGTACTGCGCTCGATCGGCGCCGCCCAGATACGCCGGCCAGTCACGGGAGCGGCCCGCCGGCGCGCTCGAGGGTTCGCCGCAACCGAGCGTCGCGAGCGCCAGCGCGAGCACCGCCCCGGGGATCGGGTTCACGACGCGATCGACGGTTTGGTCCAGCCCTGCGCGCGCGCTCGATCGACGATCACCTGAGCCGCGCCATCGAACCCGAGGCGCCCGGTGTTGAGCACCATGTGGTAGTGGATCGGGTCGTTGCAGTCGCGATCGTAGTACTCGCGGTGATATCGCGCGCGGTTGGCGTCGCGCTCGGCGACCAGCCGCGGCGCATCGGTGGGGTCGAGGCCCAGTCGTTGCGTCGCGGTCTTGACGCGGGTCTCGACCGGGGCCACCAGACGGACGTGGAGCGTGTCAGCGCTCCGCGCCAGGACCGCCGCCGACGCCCGACCGACGACGACGCAACGTCCCTCGGCCGCCAGCTCCTCGACCAGAGCTCGCGTGATCTTGACCAGATGGCCCTCGCCGAACTCCTCGGCCGCCTCGGCGGTGGGTAAGAAGAGCTCGGGCAGCTCGAGCGCCGTGAGTCGCGCCAATCGCTCGATGAAGGTCGGCGCGCGCTCCTCGAGCGCCGCCACCTCTTCGCGCGACACTCCGGCGCGCTCGGCGACTTTGTCGACCAGCTCGTCGTCGACCAGACGCCAGCCCAACGCCTCGGCGACGCGGCTCGCGACCTGCGAGCCCCCGGCCGCGAACTGGCGGGAGATGGTGATCAGCATGGGCCCCTCCTCGATCTCGACAACCCTCACTCCACCGTGGCGCGGCGCAGTCGCTCGTCCATTCCGCGCAGACTCGGGCTCAGGACGTAGAAGCCGAAGGCGATCAGCACCGCGATCGTGGACGCGCCCGCGACCGCCGCCGGCGCGCCCCACAGCTTGGCCACCGCCGACAACGGCAAGGTGCCGAGCAGCGGCAGCGCGAACGACATCATGAGCAGGCTCGAGACCCGGCCGCGCACCTCGTCCGGAACCAGCATCTGGATGGCGGTGTTGTTGGCCGTGCCGTAGTAGCTGGCGAAGATGTTAGCGAGCAGCACCAGCGGCAGAGCCAGCCCGTACCAGGGAGAAAGCGCGAACAGGAACAGCAACGAGCCGAAGGCCACCGCGGCGGTCATCATCGAGCGCAGCCGACCCTTGGTGTCCGTGCGCCAGGCGACGGCGACCGCACCCACCAGCCCGCCGGCTCCCGCGGCCGCGCTCAAG
>DATAFT010000424.1:0-8530 GCA_036257295.1 Thermoanaerobaculia bacterium | reverse complement strand
CTCGGTCAAGACCATCGAGATGGCGGGGCGCACCTACATCCCCGAGGTGCGCAGTTGGGAAGTGGTGGTCGAGCACCTCGCGGTGGCGCCCTCGGTATCGCTCGCGCTGGGCTCGGTGGCCGGCATCGGGGCGGCGCGCGTCGCCACCAGCCACTACTCGCTGATCGTGCGCGACAGCGCGCAGATGATGATCGCCGGCCCCGCGCTGGTCGAGTACGCCGGCGGCGGCAACGTCTCCAAGGAAGAGCTCGGGCACGCCCGCATCCACACCACCAATGGTGCGATCGACGACGCGGTGTCGACCGAGGACGAGGCGTTCGCCCGAGCGCGGCGCTTCCTCTCGTACCTGCCGACCAGCGTCAACGAGCTGCCGCCGCGCGCGACGCCGACCGACGATCCGAGTCGCCGCGACGAGCAGCTCGTCTCGATCGTGCCGCGCGATCCACGCAAGACCTACCGCATGCGCGAGGTCATCGGCGCGGTGGTCGATCGCGATTCGTTTTTCGAGATCGGTTGTGACTGGGGCCGCTCGATCATCACCGGGCTCGCCCGCTTCGACGGCTGGCCGGTCGCGGTCTTCGGCGAGGACGTCAACGTCTACGGCGGCGGGTGGACCGCCGACTCGTGCCGCAAGCTGACGCGCTTTCTCGACCTGGCGTCGACGTTCCACCTACCGCTGCTGCATCTCGAGGACTGCCCCGGATTCTGGATCGGCAAGCAGGCGGAGCAGGAGTCGACCATCCGCTTCGGATCGCAGACGCTGGCGGCGCTCGGACAAGCCCAGGTGCCCTTCTGCTGCGTCGTGCTGCGCAAGGCGTTCGGTGTGGCTGGCGCCGCCAATCACAAACCGGGCGCGCACGGCTTCCGACTGGCGTGGCCGTCCGGTGACTGGGGCTCGCTGCCGATCGAGGGCGGGATCGAGGTGGCGTACAAGGCCGAGCTCGCCGAGGCGGCGGACTACGCGGCGCATCTCGAGACCATCAAGCAACGTCTCAATCGCGTGCGCTCGCCGTTCCGCTCGGCCGAGCACTTCGAGATCGAGGAGATCATCGACCCGCGGGAGACGCGGCCGGTGCTTTGCCGGTGGGCGAACCTGGTGGCCGGGTCACGGCGGACCGGACGGCAGGCGTTCACGTACCGGCCGTGACGTACAGATCGCTCGTGATGTGATAGCATCTGATGTGTGCGCACCACCCTCGACATCGCCGATGACGTGCTCATTGCAGTCAAAGAGCGGGCTCGTCGTGAACACCGCAGCGCGGGCGAGGTGATCTCGGACCTGGCGCGTCAGGCGCTCCAGGCCAGGATTCATACGGACGCGATCGCGGACGGCGACAGCTTCTACGGTTTTCGCCCGTTGCCGCACCGCGGCGGCACCGTCTCCAACGACCTCATCGATCGTCTGCGCGACGAGGAGGATTGAGGGTCGCATGCGGTCGCTGCTCGACGTCAACGTCGTGGTAGCGCTGCTCGATCGCGATCATATCCATCATCGTTCGGCGCGTAGCTGGCTCGAGCGCGAGATCCACCACGGTTGGGCTTCGTGCGCGATCACTCAGAATGGCGTCGTGCGGGTGATGAGCCAGCCCAGATATCCGAACTCGGTGACCACCGCCGAAGCCGCCGATCTGCTTACAGCGGCGACTCGGAGTGCTCATCACGCGTATTGGTCCTGCGACGTGAGCCTGATCGACCCGGAGGTGGTCGATCGCTCCTTCCTCCACGGGCCGCGCCAGGTCACCGATGTCTACCTGCTGGCTCTCGCGACATCGAAAAGCGGCCGGTTCGTCAGCTTCGACGGCGCAGTGCCGATCGACGCCGTCCGAGGGGCCCGGTCGGAGAATCTCGTCGTACTGTGACGACTCGACTCCCGTCGTCGTGACCGGTTGGCGGGGCGCGAAACCAGAGCAGCCTGTGGCCGTAGTTGGAGGCGCGAGATGTCGACGAGGAGGCTTCGCATGCGCGCACGCCGTTGGTCGATTTCGACGTTGGTTCTCGTCAGCCTGTCCGCTGGCGACGCCCAGGCTCAGAGCGCACTGCTCTCGCCGTTCACCGAGAAACTGGAAGCCGACCGCGCGACGCTGATCGAGCTGCGCCGCGACATCCACCGCCACCCCGAAACCTCGGGCAAGGAGGAGCGCACCGCCGGGCTGGTCGCCGAGCGCCTACGCGCCGCCGGCTACGAGGTCCGCACCGGCGTGGGCGGCCACGGGGTGATCGGCGTGCTTCGCGGTGGCAAGCCGGGGCCGATCGTCGCCTACCGCGCCGACATGGACGCGGTGCCGTCGGACGATCCCGACCCGGTCGAGTTTCGGTCGCTGACTCCGGGCGTCCGCCACATCTGCGGCCACGACGTGCACACCACGATCGGCGTCGCCATGGCGCAAGGGTTCGCGTCGATCAAGGACCTCCTTCCGGGGACCGTGATCTTCCTGTTCCAACCAGCGGAGGAGAACGCGACCGGCGCCAAGGCGATGCTCGCCGACGGCGCCTTCGAGCGGCTGAAGCCCGACGCCATCTTCGCAGTCCATACGGCGCCATTCCCCGTCGGGCATCTCGTCACCGCGCCGGGAGTGCTGATGAGTGGACGCGACCTGGTGCGGGTCACCGTCCAGCGCGCGCCTGACGAGGCCGCGACGGCCAACGCGGTGCGCGATCGCCTTCTGGCGCTGTCGACGGTCACCGGCCCGCAGGTGCTGGCGCCGTCCACCCCTGACTTCGTCTTCGTCCAGGCGCAGGTGGTCGCGCCGTCGGGGGCGGACACCACTTACGCGGTCGAGGGCTCGATCTCGATGGCGAGTCAACAGGTGCGCTCGCGAACGCACGAGGCGGTGACGGCGGCGATCGCCGAGCTGCGCGGAGACGACACCGTCCTCGCGCTCCAATACGAGGAGCTGAACATCGCCGGCGTCGACAACGATACCGAGCTGGTGAAGCGGGCGACATCGGCGGTCGACTCGGTACTCGGCGCCGGCTCGGTGAGCATGCTCGAGCAGGTGGTGCCCGCGTTCAGCGAAGACTTCGGATCGTTCCAGGCCCAGGTGCCAGGCGTCATGTTCTTCCTCGGCGTCTCCAACCCGGAGAAGGGGACCGTCGGCATGCCGCACAGCCCGGGCTATGTCGCGGACGAGGAGTCGATCCTCGTCGGCGCCAAAGCGATGGCGGCCGTGCTCCTCGACTTTCTCGAATCTCGATGATTTCTCGCGTCTGCGTTATGTTGGCGGTATGGCCAACTTCCAGACGCTGACCTACGAGAAGTCGGGCGCCGTCGCGACTGTGACGCTCAACCGTCCCGATCGCATGAACGGCATGACCAGCCTGATGGTGCGCGAGGCGCACGACGCGCTGGCCGCGGCCGCCGCTGACGCTTCCGTGAGCGTGGTGGTCCTGACCGGCGCCGGCAGCTCGTTTTGCCCGGGAGCGGATCTGCGCGCCGCAACCGCTGGAGAGCGAGACGTTCCCGCCGATCCCCATCACTTCCAGGTGCCGGTGCTGCTGCACGAGATGCCGCCGATCACCATCGCGGCGATCAACGGCGCCTGCGCCGGCGCCGGGTTCGGGTGGGCGTGCGGCTGCGACCTCCGGGTCGCGTCGCGGTCGGCGATGTTCAACACCGCGTTCCTCAACGTCGCGGTCGCCGGCGACATGGGCCTGCCCTGGAGCCTGCCGCGTCTGGTCGGGGCCGCCCGCGCGAGAGAGCTGTCGTTCTTTTCGGAGAAATTCAGCGCCGAGGAGGCGCACCGCATCGGGCTGGTGGCGCGCGTGTGGGACGACGCGGTCTTCCGCGACCAGGTATCCAAGCTGGTGACTCGTCTCGCCGGCGCCGCGCCGCTCGCGCTCAAGACCATGAAGGCGCACTACCTCGCGGCGGAGGCCGGCGCTGGATTCGGCGACTACGTCGCGCTCGAGACCACCGACCATCTGCGTATCGTCAAGAGCGCCGACACCGCCGAAGCGTTCCGCGCGTTCCTCGAGAAGCGAGCCCCCGTGTTCGCGGGGCGCTAGTGTTTCCCGCGTTTTGTCGCCGCGCCCGCGCGCTGCTTGGTGCGCTGCTGGTCGTCGCCGCCTCTGTCGCGAGCGCCGCGTCCGGCCAGACGCTTCCACCACCGCTGCCGCCGCCGATGCTCCGCGAGTTCGTGATCTGCGCCATCCGGGTCGAGCTGCTGATCGGTGGCGGGCTCGATGGCACGGGCGCCGCCGCCGCCCGTGGCGCGGCCTCGGAGCTGGTCGAGGCGCTCTATCGACACGAGCGCGACCGGTTGACCAAGCAGGTCGAAGAAGAGCTCGGTCCGCTGGCGTTCTCTCTCTACGTGCCGGGGTCGCCGAGCCCGGGCGAGGCGCGGCTCGACGCGTTGCTGGCGGAGAGCTGCATGCATCAAGCGCTGCTGCGCGGCCGCGAGGGCGCCGACCTCGACGTGCAGGCGCGTTTGAGCCGGATCTGGGATCGCTTCTACGCTCCGGTCGAGCTGCCGCCGACCGAGAGCGAGACGCTGCGTCTCGAGCTGCCGCCCTCGGACTTCATCGTGGCTGGCGAGCTGTTCACCGGTCGCGTGGTCGACGATCGGCTCGACGCGGGCTGGTCGGAGTCCCACCGCGCGGTCGAGGACGGACTCGTGGTCGAGGCTGCCGGTCAGACGGCTCGCGTCGGGCGCGACGGTCTGTTCGTGCTGCGCGCGCCCGAGCTGGCAGCGAGCTACCCGGTCGAAGTTCGCCATCGGGAGAGGAGCTCACCCTTCCCGATCGACGGCGTGTTCACCGTCACGGCGCCCGACGCCGCAGGCAAGGCGCGTCTGGAAGACCCGCCGACGGCGTCACGCATGCTCCTACCCGATCAGACTCTGGTCGTCCTGGGCCGGCTGCGTGGCGGCGGCGCGGGCCTCGCGACGCGCGCGTACGTCGGACCGTGGGAAGTTCCGTTGCTCGCGAAGACGCCGCTGGCGGCGATCTTCGACGTCGGGCGGGTGCCGGCGGGGCCACATCCATTGACGGTGTTCGAGGGCGGCGAGCTGATCGCGGTGGGCGCGGTCGATCGAGTGACGCTCGCCGCGAGCAGCGATCGACCCAGTCTCGATCGCGGAGAGAGCGCCACCTTCACCGTCCGCGTCGCCGGGCTGCCGATGCCTTCGCCACCGCCGCCGGGCTCGCCGGCACCAGCCTCCTCGTCCTCGGCCATCGCGCTCCTCGACTACGTCAACAACACGCCGGAGGTGGGCCACTTTCGTGACCGTTCCGATCGCTTCTCGCTCCCGATCACGAGCAGCGACCTGACGGCGGCTCCGCCGCCGGTGCGCGGCTGGGATCAGCGATCGCTGCTCGACCAGATCGAGAAGCTGGTCATGGGTGGGAGCGCGAGAGCGCCCGGCGCCGCCGATGCGCCTTCCGGCGACGCGACCGCCGGCTCGCAGGGAGGAAACATCGAGACCGCGTCCACCGCCGCCGGCGGCACCTTCGACCACGTGCAGGCGTACCGCGCCGCTCGCGTCGGCGATTTCCATGTTCGGGTCGAGGTCCGGCTGCCCGACGAGAGCACGGGCCGGGCTCCGTTGATCGTTCTGCAGCCTCCCGCCGTCCCGCCGAGTGAACCCGGCGGTCGCCTGCGGCCGGGGTCGCCGTCCTCCATCGTCGGCGATTCGCGCCTGCTCAACGGTATCGACGAGCGTGGCGCGTTCGCCGACGTGGACGGACAGCGGTTCTACTTCTCGATCGGCTTCACCCAGGGCGGCGCTACGGATCCGCCGCCGCTCGAACCCGGCCGGCTGTTCGAAGCGTCGTGTAACGGGTCGTGTCAGTGCCAGATCCAGAGCTGGGACCATGCCGACGAGGTCGGCGCGCAAGTGCGGGCGATGGATCGCGGCAACCCGCGTTGGCGCAGTCTCACCGCGACCGCGCAGAGCTGCGGGTGCGAAGAGGCCAGATCGCAGTGCTACAGCCTGCTCTCCTTGGAGTGCAAGGCGCGATGCAGGCGCTACTTCGCCGGCACCTTCACCGAGCGCGTGTCGGGTTTCGCGGTCGGCGCCGAGATCGCGCAGTGCCGCGACGTCGGGATCTGCGATCGGTAGGTAGCGTCAGTCGTTCGCGCCCAGGCGAGGCGTTCCCCGGGGGGTGATGGGCGGCGCCGGGGAAGCCTCGCCCAGGCGTCTGAACCTCGGCTCGCGGCGCTCGAGCAGCGCCTTCGCTCCCTCTGCCGCGTCCGGACGTCCCACCGCCGCCCATTGCACGCGATCGGCCTCGCGCAACGCCTCCGGGTAGCCCACGCCCAGATGGCGATAGACCATCCGCTTGGTGTCGGCGACCGAGGCCGGCGAGGCGCTCGCGGCGATGCGGCGCACGTAGTCACAGGCACGCTCGACCAGCTCGGAGGGCTCGGTCAGGTGCTCGACCAGGCCGATCCGGTGCGCGGTCTCGCCGTCGATGCGGTCGCTGGTCCACAGCAGATCGAGCGCGCGGCCGGGGCTCATCAGTCGCGGCAGGATCCAGGTGGTGCCGTGCTCGGCGACCAGTCCGCGCTTGAGGAAGATGGTGGTGAAGCTCGCGGCGGTCGACGCGAACCGCACATCGCACATCGAGGCAAGGACGACACCGCCGCCTGCGGCCACGCCGTTGACGGCCGCGATGATCGGCTTGGGCACCTCGAGGAGGTAGGTGAAGAGACCCGGCAGCTCGTCTTCCTTGGGCAAGGGATCGCCGGCCCCACCCGATGTCGTGACCGGCGAGGATACGGGAGCGGCTGGCCCCCCGGCGATCCCTTGCCTCGATTCGACGCGGCGCCGCGCCCCGCCCTCCGAGGTGACCGCCGCCAGCGTCTGCGCGTCGAGACCGGCGCAGAACCCACGGCCGTTGCCGGTGATGACGATGCCCACCACCTTGGGATCGGCCGCGGCCGTCGTGATCGCGCTTCGGATCTCGGCCAGCGTGTCGTAGGTGAATGCGTTCAGCTTCTCGGGACGGTTGAGGCGCAGAACGGCGACCGGGTCGTCGATGCGCAGTTCGATGTCGCGGTATCGGTCCTCGGCCACGTCGTTCATCGGAGCTTCCTCCTGTGTCGTCGTCGTTCAGACCAGGTTGATTCTCATCCCACACAGATACACCTGTCCGTTGCCGCGGTCGCGGCCGCGTTGGCGCGCCGCGTCGATGATCGCGGTGCGATTGGCCGCGCGCACGTCGATGCCGCCGAGCCCTTCGCCGCGCCCGTCGAGCGGCTCGACGAAGCGCACCACCGAGCCGTCGAGCTGCAGTAGGGGAGTGCCGCCGGCGCCCCACGTCAGCGGGATCTGAGCGATCTCCGACCAGCGCGCGGCGGTCGCGGCCGGATCCGGCGCCTGGATCTCGGCGGCGGCGATGCCGGTGACGCGATCCAGCCGCTGCGCGCGTTTCCAGTCGGCGCCGCCGGCCGGGTGCCACGGGCCGTCCTCGGTGAAGCCCTCGGGACCGAGCTCCTGATCGATCTCGAAGAACGATCCGCCGGTGTCCTTGGGGTGCAGCTGCATGTTGCGGAAGTGCTCGGTCTCGAACTGCGTCACGATGCGGATGCCGAGCTCTTCGACGCGCCGGCGGCGCGGCGCATGGTCGTCGCACTGGGTGATCACCATGTAGCCGCCGTCGCCGCCGCGGCGCTCGAGGTAGCGGCCGCCCGCGGTGCCGGGCTGCGTCGGCGCCACCACTTCGAGGAACTGGTTGCCGATCGGGAACAACGCGTTTTCGAGACCGAAGCGCTCGACGCCGGGGTCGCGGTAGCAGACCTCGATGCCGAGCACCGAGCGCAGGTCGTCGACCACCGGCTCGAGCTTTTCGGCGACCAGGGCGATCTGGCGAAGTCGCAGGCGCATGACATCCCTCCCCAGCGAATTGGTGACAGGTTACTAATTCGGCGAATCAGTAACCTGTCACCAAATCAGTCGTCACCAAATTAGTCTAGTCCGGTGCCCGCAGCACGGGTCACTGCTATGTTGCGCCGCGTCGAATGAAGCTGCGGCTGCCGCACCCTCTCCTGCTCTTGCTCGGCGCCGTTGCGCTCGCCGCCGCGGCCACCTGGGTGATCCCGGCGGGTGAGTACGAGCGTCGCGACGATCCAGCGACCGGACGGCGGCTGGTCGTCCCGGGCACCTATCGCGCGGTGGAGTCGGAGCCGGTCGGTCCGTTCGCCGCCGTGGTCGCGGTGCCGCGCGGCTTCGTCGACGCGGCTGACGTGGTCGCCGCCATCCTGATCGTGGGCGGGGCCTGGGTGGTGGTCGATCGGATCGGCACGCTGGCGCGCGTGGTGGGGTCACTGGTGACGCGCTTCCAACGCCGCGGTCTGGTCGCCATCCCGGTCGTTGCCGCCTTCTTCGCCGGCATGGGCGCGCTCGAGAACATGCAGGAGGAGATCATCCCGATGGTCCCGGTGCTGCTGCTGCTCGGCGCCGGTCTCGGCGTCGACGCCGTGACCGTGGTCGCGATGAGCGCCGGCGCGGCGATGATCGGCAGCGCGTTCGGCCCCACCAATCCGTTCCAGGCCGGGATCGCGATGAAGATCGCGGAGCTGCCGATGGGC
>DATAFT010000387.1:0-4217 GCA_036257295.1 Thermoanaerobaculia bacterium | reverse complement strand
GCAAGCAGTCGGAGCTGCGCCACCGCGTCACCCGGTTCGAGGGCTCGATCGATCCCCAGCACCTCCATGGCGGCTGGCGCGAGACCTATGCCTCGGTGCCGCGCTACATCGACGATCAGATCGAAGCGCACCGGCGCTGGGTGGCGCAGGTCACCGGCTCCATCGCCGGAGCCCCTCCCGAGCAGGTGATCGCGACCATCAACCGGCGGCGCGCTCTCCTGGCGCGAGAGTGGGACGAGCTGATCGGCGCGGTGCGCGCTGTCTACTCGGGCGAGCTCACCTATGCCGCCAACTTCGATCAGTACCGCGCGGTGGGGTTCTGGCCGAGCCTCGATCTGATCGGTATCAATGCCTACTTCCCGCTGCGCGCGCATCCGATCGGCGCCTCCGACCCGAGCGCGCTCGAGTCGGAGCTCGAGGCCTCCTGGCGCCGCATCTTCGGCGAGATCCGCGCCTTTCGCGCCGAGGCCGGCGCCGGCGATCTCCCGGTGCTGTTCACCGAGCTCGGCTACACCTCGCGCGTGGACTGCACCATCGAGCCGTGGTCGTCGAGCGGCTTCTCGCTGGTCGGCGACTGGGACGATCCCGAGCTGATGGTCTGGGCGCAGCGCGAGCGAGGCACCCAGGAGCGAGCGCTCGCGGTGCGCGCGCTGCGTCGAGCTTCCGCGGCCGACCCCGGGCTGCTGCGTGGGCTGCTATGGTGGAAGCTATCGACCCTGCGTGCCCATGAGGCCATCGAGCCCTTCGTGCTCGTGATCGGAGACGAGACCCCACCCGACCCCCTTTCAGTCGAGCTGCGCGCGTTCCGTGGCAAAGGAGAGCCGCCGTGAGCAACACCACCCGACGCCATCGCAGCGCTTGGCCGGCCGTGCTACTCACTGGATCGGTCGTGGCTGGCCTGCTCGGCGAGCCGTCGAGCGAAGCGCAGCGCCAGTCCTTCCAGGAGGAGGTCGACGTCAACCTGGTGAACGTCGACGTGGTGGTGGTCGACAAGAAGGGCGAGCTGGTGACCGACCTCGGTCCCGACGACTTCGTGGTCACCGACGACGGCAAGAAGGTCGAGGTCGAGTACTTCGCGCGGCTCATGGCGGGATCGGTGGCGCCCTCGGCGCCAGGGGTCGAAGGCGTCACCGCGACGGCGGAAAGCGTCTCGGCCGCCGCGCCCGCGGCCTCCGCGACAGCCGCCGGGCGCGAACGGCGTCGTGTGATCGTCTTCGTCGACGTCGACAGCGAGCAACTGCTCAACCGCAATCGCCTGCTCGATCAGTTGTCGGAGTACCTGGGGGCGCACGCCGAGGACACGGTCGCGATGATCGTCACCTACGGCGGCGCCGGGCTCGATGTCGAGTTGCCGTTCTCCACCTCGCCGGTCGAGTGGAAGACGGCGATCGATGCGATCAAGGAGATGCCGAGCCGCGGCTTGGCGCGCGCGGCGGAGCAGCAGCGCATGGTCGAGAGCATCAAGGCGATCCAGCGCCGCGCCGGCTCGGCGCGGTCGCTCCAGAGCGCTCGAGACCAGCTCGACGAGCTGATCGGAAGCGTGCGCACGGAATCGGAGATGATGCGAATGGAGGGCAGGGCGACCCTCCGCGCGGTCCAGACGCTGGTGAGCGTCCTGTCGACGGTGCAAGGTCCGAAGTCGCTGCTCTACGTCGGCGACGGCGTGCCGATCCATCCCGGCGAGGAGCTGTACCACCTGTTGTCCGACGTGTTCGAAGGCGATCGACGATTCGGCTCGAGCGGTGGCGTCATTGACGATTCGTCCAGCGCCGCCCAGGCCCCGGCCGGCCAGGGCAGCAGCGCCGGTAGTGTCAGCGAGGTTCCCGCCACCGTCAGGCCCATGGCGCAGTCACCCCAGACTCTGAGAACCGACTCGATGAGCCTCGACCTCACGCCGGAGCTGCGCGCGCTCACCGCCACCGCCAACAGCCATCGCGTCACCATCTACGGGCTGTCGAGCGACGTGCAGGGCGGCGCCGGTCGAGCCGACATGAATCTGGGGTCGAGAGTGTCGGCGAGCGCGGCGCTCACCTACGACGTGGCGCGATCCCAGCTGCGGGAGCAATCTCTGCAGTTCATGGCCGACGAGACCGGAGGGCTGACGCTGCCGTCGAGCGGTGGTGTCGCGTCGTTCATGGATCGGGTGCTCGCCGACGACGCCAATCGCTATTCGCTCGGCTACGTGTCTCCACACGGCGGCGACTCGCGCTTCCACAAGATCAAGGTGAAGGTGAACCGCAAGGGTCTGGAGCTGCGCCATCGCGAGGGCTACATCGACCGCCCGCGCGAGCTGCGCGTCGGCGACCTGGTGGCCGGCGCGCTGCTCCTGGGTTGGAGCGAGAATCCGCACCAGTTGGAGATGGAGCTGGTCTCGCAAGCGCCCGCCGAGAACGGCGAGACGGCGGTGACGCTCGGCTTGCACATTCCCATCGACCAGCTCCAGTTGGTCCTCGCCGGCGAACAGCACGAGGCCAAGCTCGATCTCTTCATCCTGTCGAAGGACGACAAAGGCGCGATCTCGCCCTTGCGGTCGGTCAGCTTCACGGTCGCCCTCTCGCCCGCGCAGATGGCTCAGGCGAAAGGCAAGTACTACGCCGCCAATCTGCCGCTGTCGCTGGTGCAGGGGCCGCACGCGGTCGCGGTCGGCATGCTGGAGCCGGCGACGCAGCGCACGTCGGTAGTGAGGAAGGAGATCGAGGTCGGAGCGGATGCGCCGCCTTCGGCGCCGAAAGGTTGACGCGCCGTCCTCGGCGCCAAAGGAACAGTAGTGGAGGGCGTGGTATCCACCACGCCCGGAGCTACCGGGCTTTGTAGACGTAGCTCGGCCGGCAGCGCACGCGGTAGGCGGACCCATCGACTTTGACCTCGATGGCTCGCACTCCGCTCTCGCCTCCGGGCGGCGTGTAGCTCAACGAGTACTGCGAGCGCAGGTCGAGCAGCACCGATTCGAACACGCTGTCGAGCTTCCGGTAGTTGTCGAAGAAGAGCGCCTGGCCTCCGGTCTCTCGCGCCAACTGCTCGAGGTCGGCGCGCGCCTCGATGTCGCGCTCCGAGGTTCCCGCGCCGACGGTGTAGAGGATCGCCTCGCTCTGGCGTGCACTGTTCACCACCTGCGCCAGCGTGAGCAGGCTCTGTTCGTCCTGGCCGTCCGAGAACAGGATGATCGCCTTGCGCCCCTTGCCGGGGGCCAGATCGCGCAGCACCTCCGACAGCGCGTCGTAGAGGGCGGTGCCGCCGGACGGCGCCAGCCCGCGAACGAACGGCTCCAGCGTGGCCGTCTCCGCGGCGGCGGCGCGCGGGCCGACCACCAGACCGTGGTTGAACGCGTACATGGAGACGGCGTCGTCGCTCTCGAGCTGCTGGATCAGCCCCCAGGCGGCCTCGGTGACGAAGCTCAGCTTGCCGGTCATGCTGCGGCTGGTGTCGAGCACGATCGCGAGGCTCAAGCGCTCGACGTCCTCCGAGAAGTAGTCGATCGGCACTGGTTTGCCCTGGTCGAGAACAGTGAACGACTTCCGCTCGAGACCGCGGACGTAGCGCCCGCCGCGATCGGTCACGACCGGATAGAGCTGCACCGCGTTGACATCGACCCATTCGGTGATCACGTGCGCGGCGGTCTTGATGCGGACGCGCTCGCCGGGGCGCCCGGAAGCGTCGAACGCGATGGCCACGATCGGCGCGCCCACCAGAGCGGGCGCGCTCCAGGCGAAGCTCCATTCGGGTGCCACTGCGCTTCCCGCCAGCGTGCCCGCGACGTAGACGTCGACGCGCGCGATGTCGGCGCCGTCGCGAACGCGCAGCTTGAACTGCAGGTCGCCCGCGACCAGCTCACCGTCGCGCGGCGACACGAAGGCCACGTCGCTGGCGCCGGCGGCCGGCACGACCAGCAAGAGGATCAGGAGTCCCGCAGTCGATAAAAGCCCTGGCGTAGGCATTCGTGCAACCGGGCCTCGAAGTAACGGTCGTCGAGCCGGTGCAGCGCGTGCAGGACCGTTTCCCAATCGCGCTCGTGGCCGAGCTCGACGGTCGAGACCAGGTCCTCCATCGTACGCCGCATCAGCTCGGATCCGACAAACCCTGGCAGACCCTGCCGGCCGATGTAGCCGACGATCGAGAGGTGCAGATCGACCAGCTCACGCTCGACCAGCGCCTGGTTGCGCCCGTCGAGATCGATCGCTTCGTAGGGCGGCCACCAGCGCAGCGTCGGGCTCCTCGTG
>DATAFT010000382.1:0-3288 GCA_036257295.1 Thermoanaerobaculia bacterium | reverse complement strand
GTCGACGCTCCGTTGGCGACGTGGTGGAACCGTGGGGTCATGGTAAAACCAGGGCGAGTTCGCCGTGGCCAAGAAGGAAGAGCGAGAGCTTCTCGAGATCGGCGGGCGCGAGGTCTCGATCTCGAACCCGCGCAAGGTCCTGTTCCCCGCAGCAGGCTACACGAAGCTCGATGTCGTCCGTTACTACCTCGCGGTGGCGCCGGGCGCTCTGCGCGCGGCCGGCGGCCGACCCAACGTCCTGGTGCGCTATCCCAACGGCATCGAGGGCGAGTTCTTCTACCAGAAGCGGGCTCCACAGTCGCGTCCGGAGTGGATCGAGGTGGTGGCGCTCTCCTTCCCGTCCGGACGCATCGCCGACGAGGTGGTGCCGCGCGACGCCGCCGGGCTGGCCTGGATGGCCAACCTCGCTTGCCTCGAGCTGCATCCGCATCCGGTGCGGGCCGAGGACCTCGATCATCCCGACGAGCTGCGCGCCGACCTCGACCCGGTGCCGGGCGTCGAATGGCCGCAGCTGCGCGAGGTGGCGCGCGTGGTGCAGGCGACGCTCGGCGACTTCGGCCTGGTCGGTTGGCCCAAGACCTCGGGGTCGCGCGGCATCCACGTCAACGTGCGCATCGAGCGGCGCTGGACCTTCGATCAGGTGCGGCGCGCCGCGCTCGCGCTGGCGCGCGAGGTCGAACACCGCGCCCCCGGGATCGCCACCAGCAAGTGGTGGAAGGAGGAGCGGCACGGAGTCTTCATCGACTACAACCAGAACGCGAAGGACCGCACGGTCGCCGCCGCCTACTCGGTGCGGCCTAGACCTGACGCGCGGGTATCGGCGCCGCTCGACTGGAGCGAGATCGACGACTGCGATCCCGCCGACTTCACGTTGGCGACGATGCCGGCCCGGTTCGCTGCCGTGGGCGATCGCCACGCCGCCATCGACGATCGTCCCTGTTCGCTCGAGAGCCTGCTCGAGCTCTCGGAGCGACACGAGCGCGAGGGCGAGGGCGACGCGCCGTGGCCGCCGCAGTACAAGAAGCAGCCCGGCGAGCCGCCGCGGGTGCAACCATCGCGGAAGCGCAAGGACACCGGGGTCGTCGCACCCAGATCAGGCCGGCGAGTGCCGAAGCGCCCGTTGATCGAGATCGGACGATCCACCGACAAGGCGGACGCGCTCGCGGGCCTCGAGCGCTGGAAGGAGCGCCACGCGGAAGCGGCAGCCCATCTCGAGCCGGCCGACGTGCTGGTCGACTCGATGCGCGGCCGCTCGAGCACGTGGACGCGCATCCGGGTCAACCTCGAGCACGTGCCGCCCGAGCTGCGGCCCGCACAGGAGCCGCTCGATCCCGATGAACCCCCCGCCGGTTGGACGGAGTGGCACGAAGGGTCGAAGAAAAAGCCGTCCTAATGCGCCGTCCTCGGCGCCAATGTCATCGGTGTAGAAAACGTGCTAACCAGCACGCTTTCTACACTAGACGTCGCGCAACGTCTCGATGACGTCGACGCGCGACGCTCGCGAGGCGGGCATCAGCGAGGCGAGGACGGCCGCAGTTACCAGAACGGCCGCGGCGAGGGCGACCGGAAGCGCGCCCGGCGTATCGACGGCGCCGACGAAGAAGCGCCCGACCACCCACACCAGTGCGCCGCCGACCAGTGCGCCGGCGACGATGCCGAGGCCGGCGATCACGGCGCCCTCGCGCAGGACACGCGTCATCAGGTTGCGCGGCGTCGAGCCCATGGCGAGACGGATGCCGAACTCGCGCATCCGCGCGCTCACCGAGAACGCCAGCACACCGGCCACGCCGACCACGGCGATGGTCAGCGCCACACCGGCGAATCCGCCGAACACCAGCGCGTTGAGCCGGTTCGGCGCCAGCACCTCCGCGCGCACGTCGCCCAGGGTGGCGGCCCGCTCGACCGGTTGCTCCGGCTCGATCTCCCGAATGATGCGGGTGATCGGCGAGACCAGCGCGTAGGGATCGCCTGCAGCGTGGACGAACAACCGCCCGCCGCCGATCGCCTGCTCGAACGGGTGGTAGACGCTCATCGCGGGCCCCGGCACGACGTTCTCGTCGTCCACGTCCGCGGCGATGCCGATGATGCGGCGAGGCTCCTTGCTCACCGAGATGAAGTCCATCACCGGATCGGTCCACATGAACTGGCGGTTGAGCGCGTCCTGGGTGGGGAACATCCGCTGCGCGACGCTCTGACTGACGATGACGACCTTCTCGGCATCGGCAACGTCCCGCTCGTCGAAGTCGCGACCGGCGATGATGGGAACGCCGAGCGAGGCGAAGAACCCCGAGGAGATGGTGCGGAAGCGCGCGCGCGGGTCCTCCTCGCCGTTGGCCTTGGCGTATCCCTCGACCGAGAACTGGAAGCCCGGTCCGAAGTTCCCGGCGTCGCGCCACGGCACGGTCGTGCCGATCGCGACCCGCTCGACGCCGGGCACCTCGGCGATGCGGCGCAGAGCTTCCTTGTAGAACGTCGCGACCTGCTCGACCGGCCGCGAGAACGAGATGACCGGCACGTCGATCGCGAGCACGTTGGTATCGAAGCCGGTCTGGACCCGCTGCAGCGCCACCAGGGTCGCGAGCAGCATCCCGGCGCCCACCAGCAGCACGAAGGAAGCGGCGATCTGGGTGACGGCGAAGAGTCGCAGCCTGCGGTTGGCGCCGGAGGTGACGCGCACGCTGCCGCTGGTGACGCCGAGCCCATGAGAGGGATCGGCGGACGGTAGCCGCGGCACGAACGCCAGCAGGATCGCGGCGCTCAGAGCGAGGGTCACGCCGACCCACAGCAACGTCGAATCGACTGTGACGTCGAGCGCGCGCACCGAGAAGCGCGAGGCGTAACGCGCGAGCACCGCGACCATCGGGCGCGCGATCGCCACCCCGAGGACCGCGCCCGCCCCGCACAACACCAGGCTCTCCGCCAGCAGCGTGCGACGGAGCGCGGCGGCGCCGGCTCCCAGCGCGGCGCGGATGGCGAGCTCTCCCTCGCGCCTCACCGAGCGCGCGAGGATCAGGTTGGCGACGTTCGAGCACGCGATGACGAAGACGAGCGCGGAGGCGCCGAGAAGCACCAGCAGGATGGTGCGCGCGGGCGCGACGATCTGGTCGCGCATGCGGACGGCATCGATTTGGAAGTCGCCCTCCTTCGGGTACGCCTCGGGATGGTCCTTCAGGACCGCCTGGTAGGCGGTGCGCAGCTCGGCGCGCGCCTGGTCCAGGGTCGAACCGGGCGCCAGCCGGCCGAAGATCTCGGTCATGCGGTGCACGCGGCCGTGGACCATGGTGGCGT
>DATAFT010000313.1:0-3873 GCA_036257295.1 Thermoanaerobaculia bacterium | reverse complement strand
TCGGCGCGGCGTCGCTGCCGGCGTAGCTCGATCTCGCCCATCTTGTAGGCGAGCGCCTGACCCGGCCACGAGATGTAGCGGTCGATCTCGGTTTGGACTTCGAGCAGCGGCAGCGAGGTGCGCGCCGCCATGTACTCGATGGCGCGCTCGCGAGTCCACCCCTTGGCGTGCATCCCGGTATCGACTACCAGCCGGCAGGCCCGCCACATCTCGTAGCCGAGTCGACCGAAGTCGCTCCAAGGATCGTCGTACATCCCCATCTCGATGCCCAGCCATTCTGCGTAGAGGCCCCACCCCTCGCCGTAGGCGTCGATGTAGTCGAAGCGGCGAAAGGGTGGCAGGTTCTCGAGCTCGTTAGCGAGCGATCCCTGCAGGTGATGCCCCGGCACCGACTCGTGGAGCGTGAGAGCGACGAGGTTGAAGAGCGGGCGGGTCTCGGGCTTGTAGATGTTGACCCAGTAGATACCGGGCTCGACACCGCCGAAGGGCGGTGGCACGTAGCGAGCGCTGGTGTACTTGGGCGCCATGTGCGCCGGCACCGGCTCGACGGTATAGGGCACGCGAGGCAGCGTGCCGAACAATCGCGGCAGCTTGCCGTCGGCGCGCTTGGCGATCCAGGCCGCTCGGCGCAGCAGGTCGTCGGGGTCGGCGGTGTAGAAACGCCGATCGGTGCGCAGGCTCTCTATCAGCTCGCGGACGGTGTGCGGCGCTGGCCCATCCCCGGTTGGGGTGGGGGGGGCGGCCGCGCCGTCCGCGGCGGCTTCGGCCGCGACGATTGCGAGGCGAGCTCGCTCCATCTCGGTTTCGATGCGCGCGACTTCGGCGAGACCGATATCGTGCACCTGGTCCGGCGTCAGATCGAGCGTCGTGTACCAGCGCACGCGCTGCGCGTAGTACTCGGCGCCGCCGGGGAGATCGCTCGCCGCGATCGAAGCTCGGGCCGCGGGCAGATACGTGTCGACGAAGAAGCGATGGAGCGCTCGGTACGCCGGCGCTACCTGCTCGAGGATGACGTGCTTCGCTTCCTCCTCGAGTCGGCGCCGGTCCGCCTCGGAGATTCCCTCCGGCAACCGGGCGAACGGCGCCCAGAACACGCTGTCCTCGGCGCGTTCGACGTCGTGGATCGACATCGTCTCCTCGAACCCCTGGAGCACGATGCGCGGCTGCACCATGCCGCGCGCCACACCCGAGCGTAGGTTCGCGATCTGCTGCTCGACCAGCTTCGGCCAGGCGCGCAACCGCGCCAGGTAGCGATCGTGGTCGGTTGTGGTCGACAGCGGGACGCTGCGTGGAAGCTGCGCGAAGTCGATGTGGAATCCGGACTCGGAAGTGAAGGGCAGCTGCCAGGCGCCCAGCTCGAACGAGGCGATGCGATCGCGGAGCTGGCGTTCGAGCAGCGCCGCCGAGATGCGCTCGTCGAGCGAGAGCGCCTCGACGTCGAGCGCGAGAAGCTGGTCGAGCAAGCCGCGGTCGGAAGTGGCGCGCCGCTCCAGGTCGGCGACGGCGACGCTGGGGAGTCGATCGTCGCCCGCGTGATCGCCGACGCTGGTGGCGAACAGCGGATCCTCGGCGAGCCGCTGGGCCCACTCGCGCGCGATCAGGTCGGAGAGACGTGCCGAGGTGTCCGGCATCCGCGTGCAGGCGACCAGGGTCAGTAGGAAAACGGCCAAGGGCCGGCCGATCACGCGCGGATCTTAGTCGACCTCACCCGCGGCCGGCGGACGGCTCCTCGGGCGCCACATCCTCTTCATCGTCCGGAACGAGCAACGGGTCTTCCTTGGTGCCGTACAAGTAACCCTTGCGCGATCTCACCTCGTAACCCTGCTCGCGGGTATCGACCTTCACCTCTCGGTAACCCGAGGTTCCGCGGGGGTACTCGGACCGGTACGAGAGGAGGTAATAGCCGGCGGTGTCCTTCGACACTTCCTTCATCGGCGTGGCGAAGGTGGTGAAGGTCTCGTAGTAGAGGCCAGCCGTATCTCCGGCGATGGACGACAGCGACGACGCGATCCCGGGACCAGCCGGTGAGCCGCGGCGGGCACCGAAGAGGTCGATCGAATAAACCGCCACGTTACCGTCGTTCAAGTTGCGCTCGAGCGTGGGGTAGTAGCGCGGGTCCGGCACCCAGAGACCGGTGGGCTCGACGTCGCCGAAGCCGACCGAGAACAGCATCAGGTTCTTGCGGCCGACGATCCCCTCCGCCGCGCGGCCGAGCAGCGCGAGCGTCTTCTCGAACACGCGCGAAGCGCGCGCGAGGTCGTCACCCGCCGGCAGGTTGAGCAGAAGCGACGGCGAATCGGCCATCGGACGCACCGGCTCCTTGGAGCGGCCGGCGGCGCGGTCGGGCTCCTTCTTGGAAGTGACCGCGCGCGAGATGGCGTCGACGATCTGGCTCTGGTCGCGGGTGAAGTCGGTGTAGATCTTGAGTCGCACGTCGTAGGTCATCACCGCGACCTGGTCGTTCGGCAGCCGCTGCTCCTGCGCCCACTTCCTCGCTTGCTGGCCGGCATCGAGCAGCAGCGGGCGGATGGCGGGGGCGTCCCGCGACCGATCGTGGAAGAGCAGGATGAAGTAGCGGTCGGCGCGCTCGACCTCACCTTCGCCGGTGGCTTCGAGCTCCTCCGGCGCGCCATAGAAGCGGGCGCTGGTGACCTCGACCGGACGCCCTTCTTCGGTGACCACGAAGTCTTCGGGGCCGAGGCCCGTCACCGCCTTGCCTTTGTCCCGCACCACGACGTCGAGCTGGACCTCGGTCACTTCGATGCGCTCTCCGAAGCCGGGTCTATCGGTGGTCGTGGTGTCCGCGTCGCGCGGCGCGTCAGCCGCGTCGCGTGGCGTGGTCCCGGCCGTTGCGGCCGGCGCGGCCGCCGACGCCGGCGCGGCCGCCGACGCTGAGCTCGACTCGGGGACCGTGGTCGGGGCGGGCGTCGGCGCCGTCGTCGGCCGCGGGGTGGGCGTCGCCGGCACGTCCGTCAAGGTAGCCGTGACGCGCTTCTTGTTCGGCTTCGGTTTGTCGGCGTCCTGTTGCTGCGCGACGACGGGCGCCAGCGCCAGCAGCGACACCAGCAGGAATGCGAGTTTTCTTCGTTGCATGGAGCACCTCGCGGGGGAGCGATTTTGACGAGCACTCCCCTCCCGTCATGGTACTCGCTCGACTAGAGGCCTGCCGGTGCCGGCCCGCAGGCGCAGCTCGATGTCGGGATTGTGGAATCCACCCTTGAGGTAGTACGGCTTGCGGAACATCACCACCACCGGAAAGTCGGCGCGCAACCGATCGTAGGCGGCGAGCTGCTGGCGGCTCTTGCGTGGGAAGTCCTCGAATCGCCGGCTGTCGAGCTCGGAGAACACCAGCACTGCAGATCGGTCCACCGCGGCGCGATCTCGATCGGTGCTTCCTCTGCCGCGCAGTCGCGTCATCGTCACGCCGCCGAGCGCGGCGCCGTCGAGGTGGTATTCGCGGTCGCCGAGGTAGGCGAGCTCGTAGGGAGGCGTTGGACCGTGCTGCTCGAGCCACCGCGCCGCCTGCCGGCGCGTGTCGTCCGCGATGCCAGCGGTGAGGAAGAGAGTGTGCAGCAGCGGGATCAGGAGCAGGCCCAGTCCGATCGCAATCGTGGTGATCTGGCCCCAGCCGGCGGCGACCGAGGCACCGCTTCCCGCTCGGCCCGGCCGGCACCATCGCGTCGTCCATCCCGCCGCCAGCGCGGCCAGGAGCGGCGCGCACGGCACCACGTCGCGTTCGACGTCGCCGCCTCGCTTGAGCGGCGTCGCCTCGGCGACGGCGTACCAGACGACGGCGGCGGCGGCGACCACCAGTAGCGCAGGATCCGCGCGCCGGTGGCGCCAGGCGACGACGATGGCGACGATCGACAGCAG
>DATAFT010000274.1:0-3751 GCA_036257295.1 Thermoanaerobaculia bacterium | reverse complement strand
GACCGCGCTCACCAAGAAAGACTTCCAGTCGGACCAGGAGGTCCGCTGGTGCCCCGGCTGCGGCGACTACGCGATCCTCTCCGCGGTGCAGGCGGTGTTCCCCGAGCTCGGCATCCCGCGCGAGAAGTTCGTGATCATCTCGGGCATCGGTTGCTCGAGCCGGTTCCCGTACTACATGAACACCTACGGCTTCCACACCATTCACGGTCGCGCGCCCGCGTTCGCCACCGGGCTCAAGATGACGCGTCCGGATCTCGAGGTGTGGGTGATGACCGGCGACGGCGACGCCATGTCGATCGGCGGCAACCACCTCATCCACGTCCTGCGTCGCAACGTCGGCGTCAAGGTCGTGATGTTCAACAATCGGATCTACGGTCTGACCAAGGGCCAGTACTCGCCCACCAGCGAGCAAGGCAAACGCACCAAGTCGTCGCCGTTCGGTGTCGTCGATTACCCGTTCAACCCGCTCGCCCTCGCGATCGGCGCCGGCGCCACTTTCGTCGCGCGCAGCGTCGACATCTTCCAGAACCATCTCAAGGAAACTCTGCGCCGCGCCGCCGCTCACAAGGGCACCGCCTTCGTCGAGGTGTTTCAGAACTGCAACATCTTCAACGACAAGGCGTTCGAGGACACCACCAGCAAGGAAGGCCGCACCGAGAACGCGATCTACCTCGAGCACGGCAAGCCGGTCATCTTCGGCAAGGACAAGAACAAGGGCGTGCGCGCCAACGGCGTGGAGCTCGAGGTGGTCGAGCTCGGCGGCTCGATCGCTCCCGAGAACCTCGTGGTGTGGGACGAGACGCGCGAGAACCCGTCGCTCGCCTTCGCCATGGCGCAGCTCCAAGGCGTAGCGCAGCCGCTCGGCGTCCTGCGCGCGATCGACAAGCCCGCCTACGAGGATGGCGTCATCGACCAGATCCGCCGCGCGGAGGAGCGTCGCGGCACCGGCCGCCTCGACCAGCTCATCCACTCCGGCGACATCTGGGAAGTGAACGGTCAGAGTGGCGGAGCCTCCTGAGCCGATCGCCCCGATCGACGGAACCGGCGCTTCGCGCGACGCCAGACTGCTGATCCTCGCCCACGGCGGCACCTGGGACCGCCGCTTCCAGATCTCTTCCCTGGCCGCCAGCGCCGCCAGCGCAGGGCGTGCCGTCGATGTCGCGCTGTTCTTCGCGGCACTGCGTTCCTGGGTCGGCGGTCACTGGGACGCGCTCGACCCCGAGCCTCCGCTCGGCGCCGCCCGGTTGCAGGAGCTGGGCATGCCTCCGCTCACCACCATGCTCGCGGCCGGCCGATCGCAGGGTCTGATCCGTCTCTACGCCTGCAGCGCCTCGATGCGGCTCAATGCGCTCGACCCGGGCGCCACCCAGGACGCGGTCGACGCCATCCTGGGCTGGCAGTCGTTCTCCAGGATGATCGAGCGGGCCCAATCGGTGGTGACGCTCTAGTCCACTGCGCGGTATCGCGGGAACCCGTCCCGTTCGCCACACGTTTTTCCAAGGGGCCGCAAAGGCAGCCGATGCGGCCGTCAGCGTCCGGTCCCGGGCCGGAACCGTGGGCGTCGAACGGGCGCCGGGCCGGCCGTGTTCGTGTATCGTCGGGTCCCGGGAAACATTTGTCCGCGCGCGTGCGTAGACATCGACGAGAACGGCCACTCGTGCGTCGAACCAGCGTCTCCGCACCGCCGCCTCCAGGAACGGTCCGCCCGACCACGCGATAGGCTTCCTCGACCATGGACATCAAACGAGAAGGCGTCGCCGCAGCCAAGCGCAGGCGCCGCGTTCTCTACGGCGCGATCGCCCTCGCTGTGGTCGCTCTGGTGACCCTCGGCCTCTACCGCCTCGAGCCGGCCGCCCCCAGCGTCGACGCCGCCACCGTCTGGCGCGACACCGTCAAGAGAGGCGAGATGCTGCGGCAGGTGCGGGGTCCGGGGACCCTGGTTCCCGAAGAGATCCGGCGCATAGCGCTCAACACCGCGGCGACCGTCGAACGGCGCGTGATCCTCCCCGGTGCCGTGGTCGAGCCCGATACGGTCATTCTCGAGCTCTCGAATCCCACCCTCGAGCAGGAGACGCAGGACGCCGCGCTCGCGCTGTCCGCGTCCGAAGCCGAGTACGCCGACCTCGCGGTCCGGCTCGACTCGCAGCTCCTCAACGACGAGGCCGCCGCCGCGCGCGTCGAGTCGGAGTACAAACAGGCGCTGCTCCAGGCCGAGGCGGACGAGCGGCTGCTGCGCGAGGGTCTGATTCCCGACATCACCCAGAAGCTCTCGCGCCTCAAGGCCGATGAGCTCAAGAACCGCACGGCGATCGAGGTCAAGCGGCTCGACATTGCGGCCCAATCGAACGCCAAGCAGCTCGCTTCGGAGCAGGCCCGCCTCGAGCAGACCCGTGCTCTCTACGACCTGCGCCGCCGCCAGCTCGACGACCTGAAGCTGCGTCCCGGCATCTCCGGCGTGCTCCAGGACGTGCCGGTCGAGATCGGCCAGAACCTTCCCGCCGGCACCGTGCTCGCGGTGGTGGCGCAACCGGACAAGCTCAAGGCCGAGCTGCGCATCGCGGAGACGCAGGCGCGCGACGTCACCGTCGGTCAGAAGGCTTCGATCGACACCCGCAACGGATTCATCGAGGGGGTGGTGTCGCGTATCGATCCGGCGGTGCGCGCCGGAACGGTGACTGTCGACGTGGCGCTCACGGGCGAGCTCCCGCGTGGCGCCCGGCCCGACCTCTCGGTCGACGGCACCATCGAGATCGAGCGCCTCGCCGACGTGCTCTACGTCGGCAGACCCGCCTACGGCCAGGCCAACTCGACCATCACCCTGTTCCGCCTCGAGCCCGGCAGCTCGAACGCGGTGCGCGTTCCGGTCGAGCTCGGCCGCAGCTCGGTCTCGACCATCGAGATCGTGCGCGGCCTCGACGTGGGCGACGAGGTCATCCTCTCCGACATCTCGCAGTTCGAGGACTTCGATCGGATCCGGCTCGATTGAGCGCTGATCGACATTTTCCTGGAGGCAACCGATGACTCTGATGCAGACCGAGAACCTTGGCGAGCCGCTGATCCATCTTCAGAGCGTCAACAAGGTCTTCCTGACCGAGGAGGTCGAGACCCACGCGCTCCACTCGATCGAGCTCCTCATCCGCCGCGGCGAGTACATCTCGATCGCGGGGCCGTCGGGATGCGGCAAGTCGACGCTGCTCTCGATTCTCGGCCTGCTCGACTCGCCCAGCGAAGGTCAGTACACGCTCAACGGCAAGTCGGTGGCCGAGCTCAACATGTCGCAGCGGGCGCGCATCCGCAACCGCGAGGTCGGGTTCGTCTTCCAGGCGTTCAACCTGATCGGCGACCTCACCGTGTACGAGAACGTCGAGCTGCCGCTCACCTACCGCGGCACGCCATCGGCCGAGCGCAAGAAGAAGGTGCAGGACTCGCTCGAGCGCGTCGGCATGGCGCACCGCATGAAGCACTACCCGGCCCAGCTCTCGGGCGGCCAGCAACAGCGTGTCGCGGTGGCGCGCGCGGTGGTGGGCGACCCCTCGATCCTGCTCGCCGACGAGCCCACCGGCAACCTCGACTCGACCAACGGCGAGCAGGTCATGGACCTGCTGCGCGAGCTGCACCGCGGTGGCGCCACCCTCTGCATGGTGACTCACGATCCGCGCTACGCCGCCTACGCCGAGCGGACGGTGCGTCTCTTCGACGGCAAGATCGTCGAGGACCAGAAGCATGCGCCGGCGCCGGCAGGCTCGGCGCA
>DATAFT010000219.1:0-3675 GCA_036257295.1 Thermoanaerobaculia bacterium | reverse complement strand
GATCGTCGAGAACTACTGGTACGACCGCGATGCGCGCGAGCAGGTTTACAGTTTCGGCGACCCCGTTCACGATCGCTCACCGAACAACTTCCTCGGCACCGCGCTCCCCGACTGGCTCAAGGGAGGGAGCGATCCCGGCGCCCGCGTGTTCGCGGTGAGCGGCAAGGACCGCGCTGCGATCGCGATGGCGGGTCATCGGCCGGACGGCGCCTTCTGGTACGACGACGCGAACGGCGGCTTCGAGACCAGCAGCTACTACAGCGCCGCGCTCCCCGACTGGGTGCGCGCCTGGAACGATCAGCGCCGCGCCGCCCTCTGGTTCGCGCGTGCCTACGAGCCGCTCCCGCCGGTGCTCGAGAATGCCGCCGCCCTCGGCCTCCAGGTCCTCGACGAGGGCGTCTTCACGCCGCGGTATCCGATCGCGTTCGGCGGCAACGCGATCGCCCCCGACTCGGGTTTCTTCGAGGACATCGGCAACTCACCACTGCTCGACGAGCTCGTCCTCTCGTTTGCGCGCACGGTGGTCGAGCGCCAGGAGCTCGGCCGCCGCGACCATCTCGACTACCTGGCGATCGGACTCTCGAGCCTCGACCTCGCAGGACACCGATACGGGCCACAGAGCCCGCAGGTCGCCGACACGCTGCTGCGCGTCGATCGCGAGCTCGGAGAGTTTCTGGCGTTCCTCGATCGCACCGTGGGCAAGGATCGGGTCGTGGTAGCGCTCACCTCCGACCACGGCGTGGCGCCCATCCCCGAGCAGCGCATCGCGTTCGGACTGCCCGCGCAGCGCCCCGACGTGGGGGACCAGATCTGCTTCCAGCAGGCCGGCGAGCGCGTGCGCCAGCGATTCGGTCTCGAGAGCTGGGTGCTCGAGGCTTTCTACCTCGATCGCGCCGCGATCCGCGCCGCCGGAGCCGATCCCGCCGAGGTCGCCACCGCGACCGCGCGAGAGCTGGAAACCTGCGACATCGTCGAGCGCGTGTGGACCGCCGCCGAGCTGGACACCCCCGCCGATGCCGCGGCTGAGCCGTTCCGGATCCTCTTTCGCCACAGCTTCCACCCCGACCGCACCGCCGACCTCATGATCCAGCTCGTCGAGTACGCGATCCCGGCCGGCCTGGTCGCAACCCACGGCTCGCCCTACGACTACGACCGCCACGTGCCCGTGTTCGTGCTGGCGCCCGGCATCGGCGCGGCGAGGATCCAGGACGAAGTCGGAATCGTCGACCTCGCGCCGACACTGGCCGGGCTGCTCGGCATCGCCACGCCGAAGGTCGACGGACGGGACCTCACCGGTCTCCTGTTGGAAAAAGTGCCGGGCGCCAAACGACTCCCCGCCTTCGCCGCGACGTCTACCGTGGACGCGCCGTCAACCGCCGCTCGCTGATGGAGACCGCCGAGATGGAAGCAAAGCTCTGGACCGTCGACAGCATGCCGTGGGAGATCGTCAACCCCAGCTTCGAGCGGCGGCTCGTCCACGGCGAGCGCACCATGCTCGCGTTCCTCCACCTCCATCGCGGCTGTCAGGTGCCGCGTCACTCGCACCACAACGAGCAGGCGAGCTACGTGATCGAGGGCCGCTTGCGCTTCCTGGTCGGCGCCGAGCAGATGGAGGAGGTGGTAGTAGGCCCGGGCCAGGTGCTGTTCCTGCCCAGCCACCTGCCGCACAGCGCCGAAGCGCTCGAGGACACCCGCGGGATCGACGTCTTCACCCCGCCCCGGCAGGACTGGCTCGACGGGACGGACGAGTATCTGCGTCGCTGACCGAAGCCCGAGACGAACCGGCGAGGCGCAGACCGGTCGGCGCCTCCGGCGCGAGCTTCACCTCGGTGGGCTTGTGCAGCCCTTCGACCCAGACCAGGAATTGTGGGCGCAGCGCCTCGACCAGCTCGCCGACCGCGAGGTGAACGCCTCCCCATCCCCTGATCGGCTTCGCTTCGCCCCAAGCATCCTCCGCGCCGTCGCGAGTGGGGCCCACCGTCCAATAGAAGAACGGAACGCCCAGAGCGGCCAAGAAGCCACGCACGTTGGCGGGATCGAGGCTTCCGGGGGGCGGCGGTGGAGAGTCGGTCGACCGCACCAGGATCAGCGCTCGCACGCGATTGCTCGCGACCGCGCGCAGACCGGCGACGGCCACCGCTTCGGCAACCAGCTCCTCGCGCTGGTCGTCCTCGATCCGGAAGAACATGTTGGTCAGGACGAAGCCGAGACCGCTGGTGTGACTGTTCTGGTTTCCCGACATCGGGAAGAGCATGGTGAAGCCGCCGCCTTTGATCGGCACCAGCACCGGATGCGTGCCGGTCAGCCGCAAGGTGTCCTTGACGTCCAGACCGGCGCTCATTCGCGAGGCCGACTGCGTGCGGCGAGGGCCGGTGCCGGAGGTCTGACGGCCGAGGCTGCGCAGGGTCACCATGCTGGCGTCGTCGCGCACCAGCACGACCTCCCGCGGTCCGCTTTCGACCGCCACCACGCGCACCGGCTGATCGCCGATCCGCAACCAAGGCTCGACCTCCCCCACCGAGGGGAGCGCCTTCCGATCGTCGAGCTCGAGTGGGACGGCGGTGAGCTCGGTCGAGACCTCCTCGCCGTAGTCGCCGCCGAACGCGACCTCGACTTCGGCGCGCACCTGATCGTGAAAGATCAGCTCGGCGGTGAGCACGTGCACGGACCGCCGATCGTGCCGCGGCAGTGACACCCGCCCCCGATCGACCGCGAGCGGCTCGCCGTCGAAGCGGACCAGGATCTCCTCGGGGTCGCTCTCGTCCGTGGCGCGCCAGCTCAACACCGCCCCGGTGTAGCCGTCGTCCCCACCTTCGAGGCGCACCGTAGCTTCGGCCGCCTCGCGCGGCAGGTTGACGCGCTGCAGCGCGCGATCGAGCTCCCTACCTTCGGCGTCGCGGGCGACGGCCTCGAGATGGTGCGGCAGCAGGGCGCGGCCGAAGTCGCACTGGGCGACCCACGGCTCGCCCTGAACCAGCGCCACCCGCTGGCCGTCGAGCAGCAGCTCGACGCTCGCCACCCGGTGATCGACGGCGAGCTCGATCCGCTGCACCCCGACGGTGAGACCGAGGAGGAAGGTCAGGAAGGCGACCACGGTTTCCTATCGCTCTCCTGCGGTGTCCAAAGGATCGAGATGCATCCAAGACGAGACGGCGTCGATCCCCGCGTTTACCAGAGCGTCGTTCTGGCAACGCTACTGGGCTGGGGTGAGTGGCGTCTCGATTTCGGCCTGTCGCCGTGGCGCATCGCCGCGACGCTGGGCGCCGCTCTGCTCACACAATGGACCTGCCAGCGACTGTACCACCGGCCTCGATCGAGCCCTTCCGCGAACGGCGCGCGCTTCGATCCTTGGAGCGCGCTCATCTCGGGCCTGTCGCTCTGCCTCCTGCTCCGCACCAATCATCTCTCGACGATGATCGCCGCCGCCGCGATCGCCATCGCGAGCAAGTTCATGCTCCGCGTCGGCGAGCGCCACCTCTGGAACCCCACCAACTTCGCGATCGCGGTGATGCTCGCGCTCGGCCTCGGCTGGGTGTCCCCCGGTCAGTGGGGCAGCGCGGCTTACTTCGCTTTGCTGGTGGCCGGCGCCGGCGGCTTCGTGGTGACCCGTGCCGCGCGTCTCGACGTCACCGCCGCCTTTCTCGCCTGGTGGGCCGCCCTCCTCTTCGGGCGCGC
>DATAFT010000207.1:0-16239 GCA_036257295.1 Thermoanaerobaculia bacterium | reverse complement strand
CGGCGCGTCGATTGCCCGGCGCCCTGGCGCGGCGGATCGTCCACGACATGGATCGCCGCTTGGCCGAGACCAACTTCGAGCACAAGATCCGCATCCCCGAAGCCGTGATCCGCCGCTTCGGCGAGCAGCGCTTGGCTCAGGGCCACGACGTCGTGCTGCTCGGCCACTTCCACAAGCCCATGCGATTCGCCGTTCGCGGCGGCGAGGTGCGCATCGTCGACGCCTGGTTCAACACCCGCCGGCTGGAGTGGCTGCCATGATCGCCGCCGACCATCGCGCGCCGCGCCCGGTGCCCGCGGGACTGACCGCACGCGGGGCGGTGGTGGTGCCGCCGTCGAAGAGCGTCTCGCACCGGTACCTCAATCTCGCGCTGCTCGCGCGCCAGCCGATCTCGATCGAGCGCCTGCTCGACGCCGACGACATCCGGCACTTCCGTGGCGCGCTCGACGCCCTCGGCTTCAACCTGCGCGCCAACGGCGACACGCTCTCGATCGAGCCGCCCGCGGAGGGCGCCCGCGGCGCCGAGATCCACTGCGGCAACGCCGGCACGCTCTACCGCTTCCTCACCGCGACGTTGACGGTGGTGCCCGGGAGTTGGGTGCTCGACGGCAGCCCGCGCCTGCGCGAGCGGCCCATCCGTCCGTTGGTCGACGCGCTGCGCTCGCTCGGCGCGCGCATTCGCTATCGCGGCGGCGAGGGTCGGGCGCCGCTCGAGATCGAAGGCGGGAGCCTGCGCGGCGGCGAGACCACCCTCGACGCCGCCGAGTCGAGCCAGTACGCCTCGGCGTTGATCATGGCGGGGACGTGCGCACCGGCGCCGGTGCGCGTGCGGCTCGAAGCGCTGTCGTCGTCGCCCTACCTCGAGCTCACGGTCGAGGCGCTGCGCGAGTTCGGCGTCGAGGTCGGCCGCGACGCTTCGCGGACTCGCTACCAGGTCGAGCCAGGTCTATTGCGCGCGCCTCGCCGCCTGACGATCGAAGGCGACTACTCGGCGGCGACCTATCCGGCGGTGGCGGCGCTGGTGACCGGCGGCCGGGTGAGGCTCGAGGGCTTGCGGTCGGAGTCGGCGCAGGGCGACCGTGCCTTCTTCGATCTACTCGAGGCAGCCGGCGCGCGCGTCGAGGCGACGGGGGCAGGCATCGAGATCGAGCGCGCGGGAAAGCTGCGGGCGATCCGGGCCGACCTGCGCGACATGCCCGATCAGGTCCCGACTCTCGCGGCGCTCGCTCCGTTCCTCGACGGCACCACCGAGATCACCGGCGTGCGCCACCTGCGCATCAAGGAAAGCGACCGGTTGGCGGCGATGGCGAGCGAGCTCGGCCGCGCCGGCGTGCCGGTGCGCGAGCTCGACGACGGTTTGATCGTCGAAGGCTGCTGGTTCGAACGCGAGCCGCCAGCCGACCCGGTGGTGATCGATCCACACGACGACCATCGCATCGCGATGGCGCTCGCTCTGGTCGGCCTGCGCCGGCCCGGGATCGCCATCGCCGATCCCGAGGTGGTGGGCAAGTCGTACCCGAATTTCTGGCGCGACCTCTCGACTCTCTTGAGTTGACTTGCCGCCGCCCCGTCCGCGATTCGAGATCCAGCACCCCTGCCTCCTCCATCCGCGCCGCTCCACGCCGCTCGGCGTCGCGAGCCTGAGCGATCGAGAGCGCATCGGCGTCCTGCTCGAGGGATGCGCGCTCGACGCCCACCTGGCCAGGATCGGCCTGCGACCCGCGGCAAGCTGGGAAGCGGCGCGCGTTTCGAGCGACGGGCGCCTAGTCGCGGTCGCGATCGAACGCGGCGGCGCCCACTCGACCACCGTCGCGACGGCGCTCGATCGCGCGACGCTGCTGCTGCGAGGGTTGTTCCCGGGCGACGACCGGAACGGACGTGGTGAGGGTCGCCGGGTCGCTCGCGAGCTCGTTCGACGGTGGCTGCTGTATCTGACGCCGGTCGGCCCCGACGATCTGGTCGCCGATGTCCTCGAGATGGCGGCGTTCCTCTGGCGCGAGCGCTTCGCGGCGTATCGCGAGAGTCTGGCGGCGTCGATCGGCGGCGACGGAACAGAGCGCCTATCGATCGCGGGTCCGGCGAGGTTCCGCCGACGGGTGATCGAGCGCGCGAGCACTCTGCCCGCGGTGTCGTTGCTGCGGAGCGGCGAGGCACAGGCGCTGTGGCGCGGCGAGTCGACGGCCGAGGAGCCGGAGGTGCGCGAGCCGCGGGCGATGTCATGGCCCGCGGCCGCGACGTCCCGGCCTCTCGATCGCTTGATCACGGTGCATCGCTGGGGTCATTGGCGCGCGGTGTTAGTCGAGGCGGAACGACTGCGCCGCGACGGCGAGGCCGCTGGCCGCGAGTTCGAGATCGCGCGCCGCGCGGTCGATGCCCAGCTTCATCGATGGCGCTTCGATCGCGCGGCGGAGTGGGCTGCCTTCGCGGCGAACCGGGCGTGCGGGGATGACGCGGAGGCCGCGGGCCTGCTCGGCGCCTGGGTCGAGTGGGAGCGCGCCGCCGCGCGCCCTGAGGCGAGCTCTGGCCCATCCCCGGTGGGGGTGGCGGGGGCGGCGCCCAGCATCGTGCTCGAGAGTCGAGAGCCGCCGAGCGGCGACTCGATCGAGTCTCTGCTGCTGTGGTCCCGGATCGAGATGGAGCACCGCCCGGGCCTGGTGATCGAGCGGCTCGCCGCCGCCCTCGGTGATCGATCGCGCGCGATCTCGATCGACCGCGGCCGACTGTGGCTCGAGCTCGGCCGTGCGCGCCGGATCGCCGGCTGCGGCGAACGGCCGTCGGCCGAGCGCGCCTTCGAGCACGCGCTGCGCCATCTTCGTCGCGGCGATCATCGAGTCGAGCTCTGGCGTGCCGCGGCGATGTTGCTGGTCGAGCGAGTGGGCCGGGGCGAGCTCGTCGGCGCTGGCCTGGTGGCCGCCGGCCTGTCCGATCAGGCGCGGTCCGCGGGCGATCTTCGCCGCGAGCTCGCCGCCGCCGTGATCGAGACCCGTGTCGATCTCGCGCGCGGCGATCCCGAGCGCGCCGCGTCGGCGTCGCGGCAGGTCCTCGATCGGTTGCCCGCGACACTCGGCGATCGCTCGCGCGCGGAGCTCGAGCGGCTTCACCTCGAGGCCCGCGCTCGCTGCGATGGGGCGAAGCCGCCGTCGCCGGCGCCGCAGCCGCGGCCCGGCGGTGCATTGTTAGGCGAAAGCCGCGCGCTCCACGACGCGCTGCGTCGGCTCGAGCGACTCGCCGTGGGCGACCTGCCGGTGCTGCTCTATGGCGAGACCGGAACCGGCAAGGAGCTGGCGGCGAAGCGGCTGCACTCCGCGTCGCCGCGCCGCGAACGCCCTTTTGTCGCCGTCAACTGCGCGGCGCTTTCGGAGAGCCTGCTTCTCTCCGAGCTGTTCGGTCACGCGCGGGGCGCCTTCACCGGGGCCGACCGCGACCGGGCCGGCGTGTTCGAGACCGCGCACGGAGGCGCCGTTTTCCTCGACGAGATCGGCGATCTACCGAGCGGAGCACAGGGAGCGTTGCTGCGCGTGCTCCAGGAGGGCGAGGTGAGGCGAGTGGGCGAGAGCCGGGCTCGCCGCGTCGACGTGCGGGTGGTGGCAGCGACGCATCGCCGGCTCGACGCGCTGGTCGATCGCGGCGCCTTTCGCCAGGACCTCTACTACCGTCTCAACGTGGCGGTGGTGCGGCTACCGCCGCTGCGCGAACGCGGCGACGACGTGCTGCTGCTGGCGCGGCACTTCCTGTCGGCGTATGACGGTCGGCTGCGTTTGGCGCGCGATGCCGAGCAGCTCCTGCTCGCCTGCGCGTGGCCCGGCAACGTCCGCGAGCTGCGCAGCGTGCTCCAGGTCGCCGCCGCGATGCACGATGGGGACGGTTGGCTTCTGGCTCGCGATCTCGAGCTGCCGCCGGGTCCGCGAATCGCCACCTCGTACCACGGCGCGCTCGACGCGGAGCGAAGGCGCTTGCTCGGAGAGGCGCTGTCGGCTGCGAGTGGTCGGCGGGCCGAGGCGGCACGGCGTCTGGGGATCACGCCGCAAGCGGTCTCGTATCTGATCCGACGACTGGGACTCGACGCGCCGTAGCGATCGCCGACAATGGATTGTCTGCGCGCTGGTCACAAACTGTCACGTCAGACCTCTACATCCTATGTCTCACGGTTCGAAGGCTCGGAAGTCAGGCGCTCCGCCGCATCGACTGGTGACCTCTCCCGCTGGTACGCTGGTTGCAGCGCGGGGGGGCGTACATGTATCGAATCGCGCGTCGTTCACGGGGGGGTAGTGGGGGGTTTACACTCCTCGAGCTGCTGATCGTGGTAGCCATCATCGGCATCATCGCCGCGATGCTGCTGCCGAACCTGCTGGAGGCTCTCAACAAGTCCAAGCAGAAGCGAAGCATGACCGATATCCGCCTGACCGGAACCGCCTGGTTCTCGTGGGTTACCGATCAGGTGTCGGCGGGCGCCGCCGGGCAGACGGTCGGCGAGCTCGACTGGGACGATCTCTTCTCGCCCCAGAGCTTCATCGAGCTCGACGAGCTGCTGGTTCCCTCCTACGCCGCGTTCATTCCCGAGACCGATGCGTGGGGGAACGAATACGAGTACGGCTTTACCGGCGACCACAACGACACCGTGCCGGTGGGCGTGCGCTCGACCGGCGCCGACGGTGTGTTCGACTCCGGTGCATACACTGCCGGAGCTTTCTACGCTACCGACTTCTCGCAAGACATCGTCTGGGCCGGCGGCTTCTTCGTGAGATGGCCGGCCGGCCACCTGGTGGAATAACCTAGGCCCGTCGGCGCGCGGTGCGCGCCGAAGTCGGCAAGCTCGGAAGGGCGGGTCACCGCTTCCTTCCCGCGCTGCCGTCTCCAGGCAATTCGGCAAACGTCTCGATCCGGGAGGGTACCCATGTCCATCCGCGTCGGTGAGCCCGCGCCCGATTTCGCTCTGCGTGGCACGCAGGGCGATGAACCCGTCCGCCTGTCCTCGTTCAAGGGGCAGCGCAGCGTCGTGCTCTTGTTCTTTCCCCTGGCCTGGACCTCCGTCTGCACCAAGGAGATGTGCTCGATCCGCGACTCCTACGCCGAGTACGGCAAGCTCAACGCGCAGGTGCTCGGCATCAGCGTCGACAGCGCGCCGACGCTCAAGGCCTGGTCCAAGGAGGAAGGTTTTTCGTTTCCGCTCCTCTCCGACTTCAACAAGGACGTGTCGGCGAGCTACGGCGCGCTCTACGAGAACCTGATGGGCCTCAAGGGCGTCTCCAAGCGCGCCGCGTTCGTGATCGACCGCGGCGGCGTGGTTCGTCATGCGCAGGTGCTGGAGAAGGCGAGCGATCTCCCGGACTTCGACGCGGTGAAGCGCGTTCTCACCGACATCGGCTGACGATGCGAGAATAAGCGGATGTCGAGCGGTCGGGTCGAGAAGCTCTACACGCTGTCCGAGGCGGCGCGTCGAAGCGGAGTCTCCATCGCTTCACTGCGCCGCTACCGTACCTTGTACCCTGCGCGGGTGCCGTCGGTGGGCAAAGGCCGGCGCCAGCGATTTCCCAGCAGAGCCCTGCCCGTGTTCCAACAATTGAAGGAGGAAGGGATGGCGCGTCGTGGCGGTGGTCGGAAGAGCGCGCCCGCAGGCGCGCGGACCGGTAAACGGCCGAAGCGCGGCGCCGGCAAGCGGGCCGGGGCGGATCGGCGGTCGACCACGGTTCGGCGAGGGCGCGGCGCGGAGGGTGGCGACCGCGATTCGTTGCTCACGCTGGTGCAGATCGGTGAGATGACCGGTATCTCGTACCCCACTCTCCTGCGCTACGTCCGTCTCTATCTCGATCGCCTGCCGCACACCGGGAGCGGCCGCAAGAGACGCTTCCGGCCGGGCGCCGTCGCGGAGTTCCAGAAGCTGCGCGGTGAGAGTCGACGTGGCCGTCGCGCCGCGCGACCGTCGGCGGTGGTGCCCTCGCTGGCGCGGCAGCTCGCCAAGCTCGAGCGCGGCCAGCGCTCGCTCGCTCGTCAGATCCGCGATTTGCGCAAGACCCTGGCGCGGCCGGTTCGCGTCAGGCTCGAACGCTGACGTGATCCCAACCCAGGTCGGGCAGGTCGCGACGCTCGCCGTCGTCGCCGGTGAGGAGGATCTCGGTCGCGGCCTCGATGCGACCGATCCGGCGAGTGCCGGGCAGCCGGCCGACGTCGACGCCAGCGGGCAGGGTGAACAGGAGCACGTAGTCCTCGCCGCCGCCGAGCATGGAGGCGAGAGGATCGAGGCCCAGCCAGGCGGCCAGCTCCGCGAACCTCGGCGATCGCGGCAGCAGCTCGGCGTCGATCACGGCGCCCACGCCGCTCGCCGCGCAGAGTCGATGGAGATCCCGCGCCACGCCGTCCGAGACGTCGATCGCCGCGGCGCGCGTCCGTCTCGCCAGCCAGGCGCCCAGCTCGAGCTGGGGTCGCGGCTGTAGATGGCGGAGCACGGCGCGGCGGGCTGCCGCGTGCAGCGCGCGAGGAACGTCGAGCGCGGGAGGTAACGCCACGCCTCTTCCTTCGACCCGCGCCCCGCGCCGCACCAGCTCGAGCCCGAGCGCCGACTCACCGACGGTGCCACCCAGGTAGACGACGTCACCCGAGCGAGCTCGCGAGCGGCGCAGGAAGCCTCGCGACCGCGGCCAGCGCGCTCCGATCAGCGTGAGGCTGGCGCAAGTCACCGGCGCGCTCGAGAGATCGCCGCCGGCGAGGACCAGCCCGTGCCGGCGCGCCTCACCGAGGAGACCGGCGAAGAAGCGCCGGTGGTCGAACCCGGGCGCGGCCGCCAGCGCGAGAAAGGCGTGGGCCGGCCGCGCGCCCATCGCCGCCAGATCGGAGAGATTCACCGCCAGCAGCCGCCGCGCGAGGATCCCGGGCTCGAGCTCCGCGGGGAAGTGCACGCCGGCGACCTGACTGTCGACGGTGACGACGTGTGACTCACGCGCGCCGAAGACGGCGGCGTCGTCGCCGATGAGGCCCGCCGTCTCGGGCCGCCCCGCCAGCCAGTCGACCAGCGAACGTTCGTCGTCAGGCCGACGCTGCGGCCGCTTGTTCTGGCGGGACAAGTTGTTCTGGCGGAAGAAGGGCGATCTCGAGCAGCTCTTCCATGTGATCGACGAACTGGAAGCGCAAGACGCGGCGCACCGCGGTGGGGACTTCGCGCAGGTCGCGCTCGTTGGCGCGGGGCAGGATCAGGGTCTCGACCCCGGCGGCGTGAGCGGCCAGCACCTTTTCCTTGACGCCGCCCACCGGCAGAATCTCGCCGCGCAGCGTGATCTCGCCGGTCATGGCGACGCGCCGGCGGACCGCGCGCGCCGAGAGCAGGGAGACGATCGCGGTGGCGATGGTCACACCGGCGGAAGGCCCGTCCTTGGGGATGGACCCGGCCGGCACATGAATGTGCACGTCGCGCCGGCGCAGTCGGTCGGCGAGGTCGCGCTCCGCCGCGAACGAGCGCGCGTAGGACAGGGCGGCCTGCGCCGACTCTTTCATTACCTCGCCGAGCTGGCCGGTCAGGGTGAGCTGGCCGCGGCCCGGGAGCGACAGCGCCTCGATCAGCATCAGGTCGCCGCCCGCCGCCGTCCAGGCGAGACCGGTCGCCACTCCGACGCGATCGCGGTCGAGGAGCTCGTCGCTGTGGTGTCGCGGCGCGCCGAGCAGCCGCTTCAACCGCTCAGGGTTGATCACCAGCTTGGTCTCATTACCACGGGCGACGCGCATTGCCACCTTGCGACAGATGGACGCGATCTCGCGTTCGAGATTGCGCACGCCGGCCTCGCGGGTGTAGTCGGCGATGATCCGCTCGAGCCCCTGGCGTGTGAACGAGACGTGGCTGCGCTCGAGGCCGTTCTCCGCGATCTGGCGCGGCACCAGATGGCCGGTCGCGATCTCGAGCTTCTCGGCCTGCGTGTAGCCGGGGAGCCGGATCACCTCCATGCGATCGAGGAACGCCGGCGGGATCGGCTCGATCAGGTTGCCAGTGGTGATGAACATCACCTTCGAGAGGTCGTACGCGATGCCGAGATAGTGATCGCGGAACGAGACGTTCTGCTCGGGGTCGAGCACTTCGAGCAGCGCCGCCGCCGGATCGCCGCGGAAGTCGGAGCCGATCTTGTCGATCTCGTCGAGCATGAAGACGGGGTTGCCGGTGCGCGCCTGGTGGATGCCCTGGAGGATGCGCCCGGGCAGCGCGCCGATGTAGGTGCGGCGGTGACCGCGGATCTCGGCCTCGTCGTGCACGCCGCCGAGCGAGAGACGCACGAACTCGCGTCCGAGGGAGCGCGCGATCGAGCGCCCGAGCGAGGTCTTGCCCACTCCCGGGGGGCCGATGAAGCACAGCAGCGGGCCGCGCGCGTCGCCCTTGAGCTTGCGCACCGCCAGGTACTCGAGGATGCGCTCCTTGACCGTGCGCAGGTCGTAGTGGTCCTCGTCGAGCACGCGCCGCGCGTGGTCCAGGTCGAGGTTGTCCTCGCTGCGCAGGCTCCACGGCAGGGTGGTGAGCCAGTCGAGGTAGGTGCGGATCACGGCACCCTCGGCGCTGTCGGGATGCGCGCGCTCCAGACGGCGAACCTGGCGCTCGAGCTCCTGGCAGGCCTCCTCCGACAAGTGGCGTTCGGCGGCCTGGGCGCGGTACCCGGCGATCTCGTCGGCGAGGTCGTCGCTCTCGCCCAGCTCGGCATGGATCGCGCGCAGCTGCTGGCGCAGGAAGTACTCGCGCTGCGAGCGGTCCATCTCCTGGCGCGCCTCCGACGAGAGCTGCTGCTGCATCTGGAGCAGGTGGATCTCGCGCTGGAGCAGCTCGGAGACGCGCCGCAGCCGCACCAGACCGTCCGCCGTCTCGAGCAGCGCCTGCGCGTCCTCGAGCTTCAGCTCGAGATTGGAGGCGGCGAGGTCGGCGAGGCGGCGGGGGTCCTGGAGGTTGGTGGCGACCACCATGACCTCGCTCGAGATCGAGCGGCCGAGGCCGGCCACCTCGTCGAGCTGGTCCTTGACGATGCGCACCAGCGCCTGCGTCTCCATGTCCTCGGGCGCCGCCGGCTCGGGCACGCGCTGGAGCCTGGCCGCGAGGTACGGCTCGGTGTGCGCCAGATAGTCGACCGCGGCGCGGGCGAGACCCTGCACCAGGATGCGCACGCGCCCGTCGGGAAGGCGCAGCATGCGCACCACCAGTGCGGCGGTGCCGACCGAATGGAGCTCGTGCTCGCCGGGATCTTCGGTCGACGGATCGCGCTGCGCCACCAGCATCAGCATGCGATGGTCCGCCAGCGCGCGATCGACCGCGACCGCGCTCTTCTCGCCGCTCACCGAGAGCGGCAGGATGCTGTAGGGGAAGAGGACGGTGTTCTTGAGCGGAAGGACCGGCAGAACGTCCGGCAGCGAGCGGACCAGCTTCTCCTGATCGCTGATGGAAACGCTACTCATCCGATGTCGACGTCGATCTGTCGGCCGCAGACTACATCATGTGTGTCGCAGAAAGAGGCGTCCGTGTAACGGACGCCAGCGCCGTCCTCGGCGCCGATGAAATCAAGATCAGGAACGTGCTAGTCAGCACGTTCCTGATCAGCTGTTCTTTTGTCGGATCAGAGTGTCGACCTCGTCGAGGAAGGCACCGATGTCCTCGAACTTGCGGTACACCGAGGCGAAGCGCACGTAGGCGACCTCGTCGAGCTCACGCAGCTTCTTCATCACGAACTCGCCGAGCTCTCGCGTCGACAGCTCGCGGTCGCCCTGGCGGTGCAGCAGCGACTCGGCCTCGTCGACCAGCGTCTCCAGCCGCCGCATCGGGACCGGACGCTTCTCGCAGGCCTTGAGCAGGCCGCCGAGGAGCTTCTTACGCGAGAACTCCTCGCGTTTGCCGTCCTGCTTGACGACCATGTAGGGGATGTCGTCGATCTGCTCGTACGAGGTGAACCGGCGCCCGCAGTGCAGGCACTCGCGCCGGCGGCGGATGATCTCGCCGTCTCGACTCTCGCGCGAGTCGACCACCCGGTCGGTGTTCTCGGAGCAGAAGGGACACTTCATGGAGCGTTTGCCCGCTCGAAGCCCGAGCCGAACCTGTTCGATCGGTCGCGCCGCCTGGAACGATCGGCGAGATAAGGATCCACGCCGCCGTTGCGACGCCCGCCTGGCGCAGGCCCCCGTCGACCCGCGCCCTCCGCCGATCCGAGGTTAGTTTATCCCCCCGACTCGTCGCGGGGGGTGACCGAGACCTGGAGCTGGAGCAGGAGCTCCTCGAGGGAGGGATGGGGACCCAGGTCGTAGCCCTGCTGGATGTCCCCGACCACGTTGCGCTGGTCGTCCTCGAGCCGCAGGAGGACCGAGATCCGCCGGGCCCGAGCCAGGTCGGCCCGGGGGACCGCCAGGGCCATGTCGCGGCTCATCTGAACGTGCCCGTTGGCGGGTACCACCGACTTCTCGACGGTGGTGGCGACCGCGGCGGCGGAGGAGCCGACCGACGCTCCTCGGCCCGGGCCGGTAAGGATCTGGGGCCGCGGCGGAGCGACGACGGCGGTAGGACGGGGCACGCCGGACCCGTCGTTGGGGGGCGGGCCCTGTGGCGCCGGCCGGGGCGGCAAGGGAGCGGCGCTCGGCCGCGGGCGGGGCGCGATGCCCGGCGCTGCAGGCCGCGACGAAGTGCGACCGGCGGTCAGCCGGTCGCGCAGCGATGCCAGGGTGAGCTTGGCGATCCCGGTCAGGGTCTCGAATACGCCCTGGCCCGAGAGGGCGCAGGCCTCGAAGCTGGGCAGCCCGTGCTTGTTGAGCGACGCCTCGAGCTCCGACATCGACGAGACGTCGGGGAGATCGCGCTTGTTGTACTGGATGACGACCGGCAGGTCGGTGATCCTGAAGCCGATCTCGGCCAGGTTGGCCTCGAGGTTGACCAGTGAGTCGACGTTGGCGTCCATCATCAGCCGCTGCGAGTCCGCCACGAACACCACCCCGTCGACTCCTTTGAGGACCAGCTTGCGGGTGGTGTTGTAGAAGACCTGGCCGGGGACGGTATAGAGCTGGATCTTGGTCTTGAACCCGCCGATCGAGCCGAGGTCGATCGGGAGCAGGTCGAAGAACAGGGTGCGGTCGGTTTCGGTCTGGAGCGAGACCATCTCGCCCCGGGAGTCGTTGGTGGTGTGGTCGTAGACGTACTGGAGATTGGTGGTCTTGCCGCACAGACCGGGGCCGTAGTAGACGATCTTGGCCGCGACCTGCATCGTGCTGTAGTTGAAGAACACCATGATCGCGACCCTGATCGTTCGGGGAGCGCTTATATCGACGAAGTTCGATATGCTAACACCCGCTCAGCCCACGGTCAAGGAAGCGGATCCAGGAGCTATACCCAGTATCGACGAGTCGGTATCACGCGTCCGGATCGGTCGCGGCAGGGTGGTCGGCGCTGCGCCGGAGCACCGCCCCGTTGATAAACTGCCGAGGGTTTCGCGCGACCGCACCGTCCTGACGCATCATCCCGCCCAGCCATGGTCAACGATCCGAGTCAAGCCCTGAACGATCGCGAGCGGGACATCCTGAAGGACGTGGTCTCGACCTATATCTTTCAGGCCGAGCCGGTGAGCTCGCGCACCGTCGCCAAGCGCCACCGGGAGCAGCTCTCGCCGGCCACCATCCGCAACACCATGGCCGACCTCGAGGAGCTGGGGTACCTGTTCCAGCCCCACACCTCGGCTGGGCGGGTCCCGACGCCGCGGGGGTATCACTTCTTCATCGACACCTTGATGCAGCAGATCGCCCCACCGCGGTCGCTGCGGCGCTACGTCAACGAGAACCTGGGCAAGGCCGCGGACGCCGAGAGCCTCACCCTGATCGCCTCGCATCTGCTGTCCGAGCTCTCCGATCAGGTCTCGATCGTGCTGGTGCCGGCTCGCGCCGAGGTCACGCTGCGCTCGATCGAGTTCGTGCCGCTGCCCGGCAGCAAGGTGCTGTGCGTGGTGGTGTCGTCTACCGGGTTCATCGACAACAAGGTGATCGACACCGACGAGGTGGTCGCGCGCGAGGACCTCACGCGCATCTCCAACTACCTCACCGACAACTTCGCGGGACAGACGCTGCAGGAGGTGCGCAACCGCCTGCTCAAGCTGATGGCCGACGAGAAGGCGCAGGTCGATTCACTGATGCAGCGCGCGTTCGCGCTGGCGAAGAACGGCCTCGACGCGCCGCGCGGCCAGGACGTGGTGGTCGAGGGCACCGGCTCGCTGCTCTCCAAGCCGGAGATGAAGGACCTGGGTCTGGTGCAGCGCCTGTTCCAGGCATTCGCCGACAAGGCGCAACTCGTCCTCATGCTCAATCGGTGCATGGAGGGCCAGGGTGTCCGCGTCGTGATCGGCGCCGACAGCGACCTCACTTCCAAGCTCGACTTCACGTTGATCGCGACCACCTACGGCGTGGGTCAGGAGACTCTCGGCAGCCTCGGTATCCTGGGGCCGTCGCGAATGGAGTACCCGCGCCTCATCCCGCTGGTCAACTTCCTCGGCGAGGCGCTGTCGGCGGCGCTGACCCGCGGCGCGATCGGCGGAGGCGACGACGGATCCGGAAGGCTCGAACGATGAGTCCTGGCCGCAACCGCCGCACCACCAAAGATCCGGCGGACGACGTATACGAGCTCGATCTCGGGGACGAGAGCCCGGAGGATGCTCTGCGCGAGGCGGTCGAGGCGGTCGAGGCCCCGGATCAACCCGAGCCCGCCGCGGCCGGCTCGCGCCCGGACGACGCCGATGACGTCGCGGCCATGCGCGAGAAGTACCTGCGCGCGCTCGCGGACTTCGACAATTACCGCAAGCGCGTCGAGCGTGAGCGCGCCGAGACCTCGCGCGCGGCGCTGGCCGAGCCGCTGCGCGGTTTCCTCGGCGTCGTGGACAACCTCGATCGAGCGATCAACGCGGGCGGCTCCTCCGGCGATCTCAAGGCCGGCGTGCAGATGATCCTGCGCCAGACCGAGGACCTGCTGCGACGCTTCGGCGTCGAGCCGGTGCCGGCGCTCGGTGAGCCGTTCGATCCGGCGATCCACGAGGCGGTGGTCCGCTTCGAGGACCCGCGGGTGGCTGAGCCCACGGTGAGCGAGGAGTTCCAGAAGGGATACCGGTACCATGGACGCCTTCTGCGTCCGTCCATGGTCAAGGTCGCGGTTCCGGTCGAGAGCGATTCCAGTGGCGGCGGAGGCGACCGCGAGGTGAGCTGAGCGAGCGGCGGCGGAGGGCGAGCGGCTGGCGGCGCGTGCCGCTCGAGGGTCGGATGGCAGCCGCGCGGTGCGCCGAGCGCGGCGCCGGGCGGTCCCGAACTCGCGCAGGGGGCGAGCCGGGGCGGTTGAGGAGAGGCGTTGGCAAAGATTCTCGGTATCGATCTGGGCACCACCAATAGTTGTGTCGCCGTCGTCGAAGGGGTGGCGACCCCGCGCGTGCTCCCCAACCGCACCGGGAGCCACACCACTCCCTCGATCGTCGCCTTCACCGAAGAGGGCGAGCGCCTGGTCGGCCACATCGCCAAACGGCAGGCGGTCACCAACCCCGAGAACACGATCTTCGCCATCAAGCGGTTGATCGGGCGCAAGTTCGACTCGCCCGAGGTGAAGACCGCGCGCGAGCTCCACCTGCCGTACACCGTGGTCGGCTCGAGGAACGGCGACGCTCACGTGCGCGTGCGCGAGCAGGTGCTGTCGCCGGAGGAGATCTCGGGCATCCTGCTGCGCGAGCTGCGGGTCCAGGCCGAGGAGGCGCTCGGCGAGGAAGCCGAGGAAGCGATCGTCACGGTGCCCGCTTACTTCGACGACGCCCAGCGCCAGGCCACCCGGGACGCCTGCAAGATCGGCGGACTGGAAGTGAAGCGGATCATCAACGAGCCCACGGCCGCCGCGCTCGCCTACTGCCTCGACCAGCGCCGCGGCTCGCTCAACATCGCGGTGTTCGACCTCGGCGGGGGAACCTTCGACATCTCGATCATGGAGCTCTCGGACGGCCTCTTCGAGGTCCGCGCCACCAACGGCGACGTCGACCTGGGCGGTGAGGACTTCGATCGCCGCATCATGGACTGGCTGATCGGAGATTTCGAGCGCGAGACCAGCGTCAACCTGCGGTCCGATCGCATGGCGCTGCAGCGCCTGAAGGAAGCGGCCGAGCGCGCCAAGGCGGAGCTCTCGACGGTCGACGAAGCCACCATCAACCTCCCGTTCATCTCGGTCTCCGACGAGGGACCGCGCCACCTGGCTCGCGTGCTCACCCGCGAGCAGTTCGAGGAGCTGGTGGGCGAGCTGGTCGAGCGCGTCGCCGAGCCCTGCTTCGACGCGCTGCGCCAGGCCGGCCTCGAGCCCAACGAAGTCGACGAGGTGCTCCTGGTCGGCGGCCAGACCCGCTCGCCGTGCGTGGTGCGCGCGGTCGAGGACATCTTCCGGCAGGCTCCCAAGCGCGACCTCAACCCGGACGAGGTGGTGGCGATCGGCGCCGCCATCCAGGGCGGCATCCTGCTGGGCTCGGTCAAGGACGTCGTGCTGCTCGACGTGACGCCGCTCTCGCTGGGGATCGAGACCCACGGCGGCATCTTCACCAAGCTGATCGAGCGCAACTCGACCATTCCCACCAAGGCGTCGCAGATCTTCACCACCGTGGTCGACAACCAGGATTCGGTGGAGATCCACATCCTCCAGGGCGAACGCGAGATCGCCGCCGAGAACCGGTCGCTCGGCAAGATCGAGCTGGTGGGGATCCCGCCGGCGCCGCGCGGCGTGCCGCAGATCGAGGTCACGTTCGCCATCGACTCCAACAGCATCCACACCGTGTCGGCTCGCGATCTCGCCACCAACCAGTCCCAGTCCATCCAGATCAATCCGGCGAGCGGTCTGTCGCAGGAAGAGGTCGGCCGGCTGGTGGAGGATGCCGATCGCCACGCCACCGAGGACCAGGCCCGGCGCGAGGTGAAGCGGCTGCGCGGGCGGCTCGAGGGACTCCTCTACACCAACGAGCGCGTGTTCGAGCAGTTCGTCTCCTACCTGCCGGAAAACGATCAGGAGCGCATCCGCGAAACCTTCCGCAAGGCGCTCGCCGCGCTGATCTCGGATCGCAGGGAGGACATGGAGGCCGCCCTGTTCGACCTCAACTCCGTATCGCAGGATCTTTCGGACCTGATGCTGCGTAGTACCAAAGACTAGAAAAAATGCTGTCTAGCATTTTTTCCAGTCTGATGTTGTTGGCGCCGAGGACGGCGCGATCCGCATCGAATTGCTTCCTCGGGACGAGCTATGCCTAAGCGCGACTACTACGAAGTGCTGGGCGTCCCCCGCGACGCGACGGTCACCGTCATCAAGTCGTCGTACCGCAAGCTCGCGGTCCAGTACCACCCCGACAAGAACCCGGGCGATGCCGCCGCCGAGGGAAAGTTCAAGGAGGCGGCCGAGGCGTACGCCGTTCTGTGCGACCCGGAGAAGCGCAGCCGCTACGACCGCTTCGGACATCAGGCGGTGAGCGGCGCGGGCGGCGCCGGCTTCCGCGGCTTCGATGCCGAGGTGTTCGCCGACTTCTCCGACATCCTGGGTGATCTGTTCGGGTTCGGGCGCCAGCGCGCGCGCCGCTCGGGACCGACGCCGGGGGCCGATCTGCGCTATGACCTCACCCTCTCGTTCGAGCAGGCCGCGTTCGGCGCCGAGCCGTCGCTGCGCGTGCCGCGCCTCGAGACCTGCGCCGCGTGCGCGGGGTCGGGCAGCGCCGGCAAGTCGGTGCCCGAGTCCTGCACCGGCTGCGGCGGCCGCGGTCAGGTCCGCTTCACTCAGGGCTTCTTCACGGTGGCGCGCACCTGCCCGCGCTGCAATGGCGCCGGCACCGTGATCAAGAATCCCTGCCTCGAGTGCAGCGGGCGCGGGCGCGTCGAGAAGGAGCGGACGCTCCAGGTGAAGATCCCCGGGGGCGTCGATGAAGGCGCCCGCCTCCGCCTCGCCGGTGAGGGCGAGCACGGCCCCCGCGGCGGTCCCGCCGGCGATCTCTACGTCGTCATCCACGTCGAGGAGCACGAGACGTTCCAGCGTCAGGGAGCGGACGTGGTGGCGGAGCTCGTCCTGTCCTGGCCCAAGGCGGTCCTGGGCTCCGAGGTCGAGATCGAGACCTTGCACGGCCCGGCCAAGCTCAAGGTCCCGCCCGGCACCCGCCAGGGCGACACCCTCACGCTGCGCGGCAAGGGCGTGCCCCGGCTCGACGGCGGCACCGGCGATCACCACGTCGCGGTGACGATCGACGTGCCGCGCCCGCGCGACCTCGA
>DATAFT010000135.1:0-4513 GCA_036257295.1 Thermoanaerobaculia bacterium | reverse complement strand
TGGCACTATAGCCGAGACACAGTGTCGCATAGATTGCAATCAGCGTCGCGCCTCTTCCATCTGCTGAGTTCCGTCTTCCTGTTGCTTTGCGTTGCGGTCGCCGCGCGGGCGCAGGAGCCGTCGCACGGTTGGGTGGTCGCGCCCGACGGCGTCAAGCTCCACTACCTCGAGCTGGGCCAGGGATCGCCCGTGATCCTGATCCACGGCTACAGCGGCGATGCGCAGTACCGGTGGTTCGCGAGTGGCGTGGCGCAGGAGTTGGCGCACAACCACCACGTCCTCGCGCTCGACTGCCGCGGCCACGGACAGAGCGACAAGCCGCACGATCCGAGTGCCTACGGTCCGCGGATGGCGGAGGACGTGATCGCGCTGATGGATCACCTCGGCATCGAGCGCGCGCACGTGCACGGCTACTCGATGGGCGGTGGCATCGTCACCGAGCTGCTCGATCGTCATCAGGACCGAATCATCACCGCCTCCTATGGCGGGTCCGGCGTTCCCGAGGTCGATCCCGGGTGGATCGCGAAGCTTCCGCCCGACCGCGACGAGAAGGCGCCAGGCGAGGAGCAGGCGCTTCGCCGCGTCGACCAGATCCCCAACTACGACGAAGCGGCGCTGCGCGCGCTGCGCGAGTACCCCTGGAAGCCCGGCCAGCGCGACCACATCGATCTCGAGCGTGTGAAAGTGCCGGTGCTGGCGATCAACGGCGCGTTCGACAAGCCCAACCAGAAGATCACGCGCATGAAGCGCGAGCTCGAGACCTTCTGGAGCTACGTGCTGCCCGACCGCGGGCACCTCACCACCGTGGGTCCGGAGTACACCAAGATCCTGGCGAGCTTCCTCGATCTCTACGATCCCGGCACACCGCCGCCCGAGCACGGTTGGTTCACCGCGCACGACGGCGTCAAGCTCCACTACTGGGCGGTGGGAAAGACCGGAACGCCGGTCGTTCTCCTCCACGGCTTCACCGGCAGCGCCGACATGTGGTTGATGAACGGCGTCGCCGCCGCGCTACGCGCCCGCCACCGCGTGCTCGCGCTCGATTGCCGTGGGCACGGCCGGTCCGACAAGCCCCACGATCCGATGAGATACGGGCTCCAGATCGCCGACGACACCATCGAGCTGCTCGATCATCTCGGTGCTGAGAAGGCGCACGTTCATGGCTTCTCGCTGGGCGGCTGGATCCTCGCTCAGCTCCTGGTGCGCCACCCCGAGCGTCTCCTCACCGCGGCGTTCGTCGGCCACGCCGTGCTGGAGGTCGATCCCGAGATGGTGAAGGCGGTGCCACCCGACTACCCCGGTGTCGACTCCCGCGATCCCAAGGCGCGGGAAGCGGCGCGCGCACCGATCGAGCTCGAAGCGCGCAAGGTGAAGGGGCCCGGTGTCCGCGACGACGAGGCGCTCGCCGCGGCGCGGGCCTACCCCTGGAACCCCGGCGAGAAGGGGGAAGGAGAGATCTTCCCATCCCGCATTCCAATCGACCTCGCCGCGGTGAAGATCCCGGTGCTCGCGCTCATGGGCACCTTCGACTTCCCCAACCTCAAGACCCACCGCATGTGGCGCGAGCTCGACGACTTCCAAATGGTGCGGCTGCCCGATCGCGGCCACACCAGCGGCGTCGCCCCGGGATACATTTCGCCTGAGTACGTACCGGCGACCGTCCGCTTCATCGACGGCAACGACCCGCCGAGCGACCATGGACCCAACGCCGCCGCGGCGCCGTCCGCGAACTGACTCCCCACGAACCGACTCACCCGTTCACCAATGATTCGAAGGAAAGCGAGGAACGCCCCGATGAGGTTGCTCTCGACGACTCGTGCGCGCGTGCCGATCGCCGTCGCGCTCTGTCTTGCCCTCTCTTCCGCCGCGTTCGCCGCCAAGGCGCGCATCCTGGTGCCGGCGAGCCTCGCCGCCGACCTCGCGGATGTCGCCAAGGCCCACGACGTCGAGTTGGTGCCGGCCAAGCCCGACGAGATGGCGCAGAAGATCGCCGACTGCGACGCGGTGGTGGGGATTGGTCCGGGGCCCAAGCTGGCGGAAATCCTCGCCGCCGGTAAGAAGCTGAAGTGGATCCAGACTTCGAGCGCCGGGGCCGAGGAGTTCGTCGCGATCCCCGACTTGGTGTCGAGCCCCGTCGTGCTCACCAACTCCAAGATCCTGCTCGGACCCGGTGTCGCCGATCACGCCATGGCGCTGCTTCTCAACCTCACGCGCGACATGAAGTGGTGGAACGAGCAGATGAAGGTCGGCTTCGTGCAGAAGCCGCGCCTGCCGCTGATCGAGCTCCAGGGCAAGACCGCGCTGGTCATCGGCTACGGTGGCATCGGCCATCAGATCGCGCAGCGCTCGGCCGGGTTCGGCATGCGCGTGCTCGCGATCGACGTCGTCGACGTCCCTCCCACACGCGACGTCGAGTACGTCGGCCAGCCCGAGGACCTCGATCGACTATTGCCCGAAGCCGACGTGGTCTTCGTCAGTGTGCCCTTTACCAAGGCGACGCAGGGCATGATCGGTCCGAAGCAGTTCGAGCTGATGAAGAAAGGTGCCTATCTGATCAACGTCGGACGCGGCGGCGTGGTCGACACCCCCGCGCTCACCGCCGCTCTGCAGTCGGGAAAGCTGGCCGCCGCCGGCCTCGACGTCGTCGAGCCCGAGCCGCTGCCCGCCGACCATCCGCTGTGGTCGATGCAGAACGTGACGATCTCGCCCCACGCGGCGGGCCAGATGGATGGGCTGCGCGCGCGTCAGATCGAGCTCTATCGTGACAACATCGAGCGCTACCTCACCGGCAAACCGATGCGCAACCTGGTCGACAAGCAGAAAGGGTTCTGATCGCCCATGCCCGAACGCATCGCGATCTTCTGGCCCGGCGACTACCGGCCCAAACCCAACGAGCTCGCGCTCCCCAACGTCGAGCAGGCCACCGTCCAGCTCGAGCGCGCGCTCCAGCGTCTGGGGCGGGCGTCCTACCGCATCGACGGCTTTCTGACCAAGCCGCACGAGGCGATCGAGAAGCTCGGTCCGGTCGACGATCCGTCGATCGGCGTGTGCGTGCACTGGTTCTACGGACCGCACACCACCGACGGCGTCGCCGGCAAGAACAACCCGCTGCTCCTCGCCAGCAACTTCTCGGGCACGTGGCCGGGGCTGGTCGGCCTGCTCAACACCGGCGCCTGCCTCGAGAGCTTGAACCGGCCGTTCTCGCGGGTGTGGACCACGGCCGATGACTGGTCGCGTGACGACGCGTTCATGGCGCGGCTCGACGAGTGGTGCAAGACCGGCCGCATCGTCTACGGCGAGGATCAGGTGCACACCGCACCGGCGACACCGGCCCCGGCTGCAGCGCTCGCCGCCAAGGTCGCAGCCGGCATCCGGCAGCGGCGCGCGCTCGCGCTCATGCTCGGCGACACCTCGATGGGGATGATCAACGGCTACTTCGGACCGCGCCGACTGGCGCCGATCGGGTTCACCGAGCACAAGGTCGATCAAGCCTGGATCATCGATCGCGGTAAGGCGATCGAGGCGCGACGCATCGACGATGCTTTCCGCTTCGTTCGCGATCGCGGCGTCACCTTCCACTGGGGCGAGAACGGCGCCGCCGACTTCGACCAGAAAGCGACGCGCGAGCAGCTCCGCGACTACCTCGCGGTGCTCGATCTGGTCGGTGAGTTCAAGGCCGACTGCCTGGGCTGGCAGTACCAGCTCGGTCTGCTGTCGCTGCGTCCGCCGTCGGACTTCGCCGAGGGTCTGTTCAACTCGGTGTGCCGTCCGGAGTCGAACGGCGATCTCGTCATCTGCTCGACCGAGGCCGATCAGGGCAACCTGGTGCCGATGGAGATGATGAAGCGGCTCCTGGTGGCCAAGGGATTGCACCAGGCGGTGATGTTCCACGACGTGCGCTGGGGCGGCGAGCACGACGGGCGCTTCGTCTGGGTGCTGCTCAACAGCGGATCGTGCGGCGCCTATGCGTTCAACCACGATCCGCAGACGCTGCGCGGCGTCCACTCCTATCGCCAGCCCGCCGGCTACTTCCCGGTGCCCGGCGGCACCTTCGCGGGGGAGAGTCTGCCGGGCGCGGTGACCTGGTCGCGCGCCTATCTGCGGGGCGGCGAGCTGTGGATGGACATCGGCCGCGGCGAGGTGGTGACGCTGCCGCCCGCGAAGCGCGACTCGTGGTGGGAAGGAACGACACGCGAGTGGCCGTTCATGGCCGCCGACCTCGGCATCACCCGCGATACGTTGATGGCTCACTACATGAGCAACCACATCGCGGTGGCCTACGGCGATATCTTCCACGAGTTGATCGCGCTCAGCGGCACGCTCGGGTTCAAGGTTCGAGTGTTGGCGGCGAACGCGTCCTAACGTGCCCGACCGCTTCTATCTAGGCATCGACGTCGGCACCGGGAGCGCCCGCGCCGGTCTCTTCGACGGCGAGGGGCGCATGCTTGCAGCCGCCGACCATGCGATCGAGATCTGGCGGGAAGCTGGTGACATCGTCGAGCAGTCGTCCGCC
>DATAFT010000105.1:0-1964 GCA_036257295.1 Thermoanaerobaculia bacterium | reverse complement strand
CGCCACCTGCCCGTGGACGCGGGTGGTCGGCCTGGTGAAGGACCTCCATCAAGAGGCGCTCTCGGCCGATGTCCGTCCCGAGTGCTACACCCCGTACTACCTGGGCGCGCAGTCGGTTCCCTTCATGCAGCCCAAGGACCTCGCGGTACGAACGGCGGCGGACCCGTTGACGGTGCTCGCGAGTGTCCGCTCAGCGATCTGGTCGGTCGATCCCGCGCAGCCGATCGCTCAGGTGAGGATCATGGCCGACTACGTCGACGACGATCTGGCGCCGCACCGTTTGCAAGCGCAGCTCACGGGCGCGTTTGCCGTCTTCGCGCTGTTACTCGCGTCGGTGGGCGTCTATGGGGTGCTCTCGTACGCGGTCGCGCAGCGGCGTCACGAGATGGGCTTGCGCATGGCCCTCGGAGCGCAGCGGGGCGATCTGGTGCGTTGGGTGGTCGCGCGCGGGCTTCGACCCGTGCTCGCCGGTGTCGCGGTCGGTCTCGGTGTCGCCTACGGACTCGCTCACCTGATCGCGGGGCTCCTCTACGACGTGCGGCCGCGCGACCCGATGACGTTCGCGATCGCCGCAGCGACGCTGCTCGCGGTCGCTGCGCTCGCGAGCTGGCTGCCGGCACGCCGCGCCTCGCGCATCGATCCCCTCTCCGCGCTGCGCGCGGAGTAAGGGGCACGGCTCGATGGCCGCCGCGTCACAGCGTTGGAAATGAGTATCCTCTCCGCATCGTGACGACCCTCGAGCTGGCCGCGGCGAGCAACGACGTCGAGCGGGCGCGAGCGCTGGCGCGGTCGCTGCGTTGCACGGCGATGATCGACGAGCGCGCCGACGCCGGCGGACTGCCGTTCCGCGCGCTGGTGACCGCGGTGACGGACGACGCGGAAGCGTTGTTCCAAGCGGCGGACGTCGGCGCCTACCTGGTGTGCCGGCGAGTGATGAGACCGCGCGCGGTCGGAACGCCCCTTCTCGGTGTGATCGCCCTCTACCCGATGGTGCGCCACCCGAGTCTCGATCACGGCGAGGCCGACCGCTACTGGCGCGACCGCCATGCGCCGCTCGCGCTGAAGCATCACGTCGGGATGTCGCACTACACGCAGCTCAGCGTGGTCCATCGCATCCACGGACCCGAGTGGGACGGCTTCGCGCTGTGCGGCTTCGACTCGCTCGACGACCTGCGCGAGCGCTTCTTCGACGGACCGGAGGGCCGCATCGCCATCCGCGAGGACGTGGCGCGCTTCGCCGACCCGGCGCGCTCGCCGCGCCGGTTGATCGTGGTCGAAGAGGTCTACTCCGCCTGAGAGGGCGGCCGGTCGACGACGATCCGGCGGAAGCGGATTCGCCGCGACGGATGACTCGCCAGCGCGACTTCGGCGGTGTACGACCCCGGCGCGACATCGGCAACGTCGAGCAGAGCGAAGCCGCGCCAGGAGTTGCCGTAGCCGCCGCACAGCCAGGTCAGGGGGCGGCCCTCGTCGCCGGCGATCGAGACGGTCGGTGGCGGCTCCGGCCGATCGAGCTCGAGCCGGATCGGCAGAGCCGCGGTCGCGACCAGGAGGCCGACACTTCCGGTCTCGACGAACCGCAGGCGCCGCTCGGTCCATAGCTCGCCACCGCGTGGCTCCGGGCCGCGCACCGACAGGCGATGGCTTCCCGGCGAAACGAACGGCGCCTCGACCACGATCGCCCAGCGCGAGTCGTCGACGACGCCGCTGTCGGCGACGCGAGCGACCACAAGGCTTCGGCCTCGACGGCCCGATCAACGTCGCGTTGGTGGTGGTCCAGACTTCGACGCCGGCCGCGCTCAGGCGGCGCGCGTAGTCGAAGAGTGCGGCGAGAGCATCGGCTCGCCGAGTCCGAACAGGTGCGCGCGCTCGAGCGTGGCGAAGATCGGCTCGAGCGCATCGAAGCGATCGGGTGTCAGGTACTCCGGAATGCTGCCGTCGCGATAGCGCGGATCGTAGGTGAT
>DATAFT010000034.1:0-3240 GCA_036257295.1 Thermoanaerobaculia bacterium | reverse complement strand
CCGCGGTCGGCGAGCCGCCCGACTTCCCTATACTTTTCTTGGCTACTGGAGTTTACGTACACGGCGAGGAGGGATTCACTTTCGGCGGATCGCTGATCGTCGAAGATTCCACGCTCCAAGGTAGTTCGGCCGCCATCACGGTCGGGAGCGGACGCGCCGCTTCTCTCGCCGGAAACCGTCTGCTCTCGGAGCAAGCCCCCAAGGTGAACCTAAGTCTCGGCGGCACCGCCAAGTGCGCCGGGAACTACGACGGAGATTTCGTGTTCTATCCCTCTACTTGTCCATAGGCAGGAGTCAGCGTCCACGGCGCCCGAGCGCCCGCTTCGGATCAGACCGCCGGCGCGGCTTCGCTGCGCCGCGTCAGGCGGGTCAGGTTGATCGCGTTGACCAGGACGTGGGCCACCATCGCCGCGAGCAGGTTGCCGGTCCACAGCGCGAGCCCGCCGAACGCGGCGCCGGCAAGGAGCGCGAAGATGGTCCACACCCAGAGGCCACGATCACGGCCGGTGTGAAGCGCCGCGAACAGCGCGGTAGCGATCCACAAGCCCCAGGCGCCCTGCACCGCGCCGCGGAAGAAGAGCTCCTCGGCAAAGCCGGAGAGAAGCGCCAGCCCTATCGCTTGCGTCGTATCGAGCGAGCCCAGCAGACCGCGGAGCAGCTCCTCGAAGCCGCGAGCGCTGGCGAAGCGCCGGCCCCCCAGCTCCCAGAGCGCGATCAAGACCACGCCCGCACCCAGCCCCAGGCCGAGGTCGATCCACCAGCGCGAGGGATCGAAGAACAACGCGCCGTCGATGGTCGCGTTTCGGCGCATCCCGATCCACACCACCGCGGTGGCCGCGAGGAGTAGGTAGAAGAGCCAGGCCAGATTGAAGATCGGCGAGGCAGCGGTGCGCCGAGAGTCCGCGGGGCCGGGAGCCGTCATCGCAAGTCTCTGCTGCGCTTTGGCGCGCGCTACGACCGATTCAGAAGGCGGTCTGCCCGGTCGCCTTCCAATCCGCGAGGAAGCGCGCAAGGCCGTTGTCGGTCAGGGGATGCTGGTAGAGCTGCTCGAGGATCTTGAACGGGATGGTCGCCGCGTCGGCGCCGAGCCGCGCCGCTTCGACGACGTGAATCGGGTGCCGCACCGAAGCGACCAGCACCTGGGTGTCGAAGTCGTAGTTGTCGTAGATCTCGCAGATCTGCGCGATCAGCGCCATGCCGTTCTCGCCGACGTCGTCGAGCCTGCCGACGAACGGCGAGATGAAACCGGCGCCGGCCTTGGCGGCGAGCAGCGCCTGCGCCGGCGAGAAGCAGAGGGTGACGTTGGTGGTGATGTCCTCTTCACGCAGCGCGCGCACGGCGCGCAGGCCGGCGGGCGTGAGCGGCACTTTCACCACCACGTTGTCGGCGATCTCGGCCAGGATGCGCCCCTCCTTCATCATGGCGTCGAAGTCGGTGGCGAGCACTTCTCCCGACACGGGTCCCGGCACCAGGCGCGCGATCTCGGCCACCGTGTCGAGGTATTTGCGTCCCTCCTTGGCGATCAGCGACGGGTTGGTGGTGGCGCCGTCGACCATGCCCCACTCGAGCCCCTTCTCGAACTCGGCGATCTTCGCGCTGTCCAGGAAAAGCTGCATGCGCTCCCCTCAATTGACGGGTTCGTCGCCGGGCTCGTCTTCGCCGGGCTCGTCGCCGCCGGCCTCCGGCTCGACGTCGCCCGCATCTACCGCTAGGTCTCCGCCGCCCAGCGCGCTGGGTTCATCGCCCGCCCCCGCCGCGGGCTCGGCACCGCCGACGTCGTCGCCCTCCACCTCGCGCTCGACGACCTTCGCCATCGCCACCAGGGTGTCCTCGCCTTCGAGGTCCATCACCTTGACGCCCTGGGTCGAGCGACCGATGGTGCGCATACCGTCGACGTCGATGCGTATGAGCTTGCCTTCCTGGCTGATCAGGATGACGTGATCGCCGGGTGCAACCTCGAGCACGCCCATCACCTCGCCGGTCTTGGGCGATACCTTGAGGTTGATGATGCCCTTGCCGCCGCGGCCCTGCTCGCGATACTCGTCGATCGAGGTTCGCTTGCCGTAGCCGCGAGAGGCGACGGTGAGGATGTCGCCGCCGCCCTCCAGAGCGGCCATCCCCACCACCTGATCGCCGCTCTCGAGCCGGATGCCGCGCACGCCGTAGGCGGGACGCCCCATCGGCCGCACGTCGGCCTCGGGGAACCGGATGGCGAGGCCCTTGCGGGTGGCGAGCAGGACGTTGCGGTGCCCGTCGGTCACACGGACGTCGAGGAGGCGGTCGCCGGGCTCGATGCCGATCGCGATGATGCCGCGCGCCATCGGGTTGGCGAACGCCTGGAGCTCGGTCTTCTTGACCGTGCCCTGCTCGGTCACGAAGAAGAGGTAGAGACCGGGATCGAACGAGCGGACCGCGACCGTGGTCGCCACCTTCTCCTCGGCCCCGAGCTGGAGCAGATTGACGATCGCCTTGCCGCGCGCCGCCGGCTCGAGCTCGGGGATCTGGTGCACCTTGAGCCAGTGCACCTGCCCGCGCTCGGTGAACACCAGGATGTAGCTGTGCGCCGACGCGATGTAGAGGCGCGCGACGAAGTCGTCCTCCTTGGTCGACATCCCCATGCGGCCTTTGCCGCCGCGCTGCTGCGCGCGGTACGCCGAGACCGGCGAGCGCTTGATGTAGCCGGTATTGGTGACCGTGATCACCATGTCCTCGTCGGCGATCATGTCCTCGACCGTGATGTCGCCGGTGGCGTCGATGATCTCGGTGCGCCGCGGATCGCCGTATGCCTCGCGCAGCTCGTTGAGCTCGCGCCGGATCTCGGCCAGCACCAGCGCGTCGGACTGGAGGATCGCGCGCAGCTTCTCGATGGTGGCGCTCACCTCGGCGTACTCCTCGACCACTTTGTCGCGCTCGAGCCCGGTGAGGCGCTGCAGCCGCATCTCGAGGATGGCCTGCGCCTGCACCTCGGAGAGCGCGAACTCGGCCTGCAACCGATCCTTCGCTTCCGGCGGCGTGCGCGAGGTGCGGATGCAGGTGATCACCTCGTCGAGGTGGTCGAGCGCCTTGAGGATGCCCTCGAGGATGTGGGCCCGCTCTTCCGCCTTGCGCAGGTCGAAGCGGGTGCGGCGCACCACCACGGTCTTGCGGTGCTCGAGGAAGTGGCGCAGCAGATCCTTCAACCCGAGCGTCTGCGGCTGGTTGTCGACGATCGCCAGGATGTTGATGCCGAAGCTGATCTGC
>DATAFT010000660.1:0-4487 GCA_036257295.1 Thermoanaerobaculia bacterium | reverse complement strand
GCGACGCTCACCACCCAGGCGCGATCGCCCTTGCGCGCCACCACCGGCGACAACACTCCGCCGTGCCGCGTGTACTCGAACACGCGCTCGACCGGGCTAGAGCCGGCGACCTCGATCGACGTGGTCATCACCTCGAGGTCGCGCCACGCGCCGTCGAAGCGGTATCGGCGGGGATGATCGGGATCGATCTCGATTTCGTAGCAGTCGGCGACGTCGGGGCTGCCGGTGGTCATCGCCCAGGACACGTCGCGCGTGTGCGCCTGCCACGGCGCTGCACCCATCATGAAGCCGGAAGAGTGCAGGGTCCCGGCGTGGACGCGGTACTCCCAGTAGATGGGCAGCCCGACCTCGACGTGCGGATCGGAGAGCACGATAGTGGCGCGATCGCTGGTGCGCCGCGGCATCACCGCCCAGCCGTTCGACTCGGTGCCGCCCAGCCCGCTGTCGGCGCCGGCGCCCGTTCCCGGCAGCGCCAGCAGCGGATCGATCTCGACCCCACCGGCGATGCAGTCGGCCAGTCCCTCGACCGCCTGATAGGCGTAGAAGAAGAGAGCGCGCGGCAGCAGCACGAGGTCGATGGGGTCGAGGTCGATCGCGTTCGCCGGCACTCGCTCCGGGTGCTCGGCCATGAACCGTTCGAGGCCGGCCACGAACGACCGGTAGTTGGCCTGCACCTGGGGCTCGAGTCGCGACCAGCCCGCCTCCGATTCCTCGCGGTGTCGCCACACCCGCTGGAAGCTGTCCCAGCTCAGCGCGCCGGCGCCGTCCGCGGCGGCACGCTCGCCGCGGAACATGCGCACCAGCCCGAGCAGGCGCTCGAGCTGGTCCTCCGCCTGGGCGTAGCCGAGCCCGAAGTAGCCGTCCTCCTCGCGGGCCGCGTAGACGTGCGGCACCCCCCACTGATCGCGGTAGAGCACCGCCTTCCCGGCCACATCTTCCGCCGCCGCGGCTACCCGCAAGGCATCCGCGGAGAGGGTCGCGGGAGATTCGCCGCCAGCCGCAGCGACGCTGGCGAGCGCCGCCGCCGCCACCGAGAAAGCGCCCCGCCACAGCGTCCGGAATCTGGTCTTCAGAGCCGCCATCGGCGGTATCTACATGCCTCTGCTGGTTTTGTATACCTTTACGGATGCTTTCACGTATGCTACGTTCCGTCAACGATTTAGCGCCTGAATCCAACCCGACGGAGGGGTGTCATGACCGACCGCGATCGTCGCGTCCGCCACCGGTTTTCCGTGAGCGCCAACACTCGACGGCTCACCCGATTCGTTCCGGCAGTCGTCGCCGCCGTCGCGATCCTGGGCTGGTTGGCGAGCGCGCCGTCGGCGCGCGCCGACGGTGACCTCGTGGTGTCCGCTCGCGGCGCCACCGATGCCAGGGTGGTGGTGACCTCCGCGCGCGGCGGGCGTCAGGTCGAGCAGGACACCGACGGCGACGGCGTGGTCTCGGTGCGACCCAATTCAGGACCGGGCACCTACGAGATCGAGATCACCGCCGGTGGCGTGACCGAGAAGGCGAACATCGAGGTGCCGGCCGTGGGCACGCTCGCGGTCCAGTTCGCGAGTGACGCGGCGGAGGGCAGCCGCATAACCACCGAGACCATCTCGCGGGTCGAGGAGATCACGGTGACCGCGCTCAAGCACGAGCAGTCGCTGCAGGACGTCCCCGCCAGCATCCAGGCGCTCACCGAGGACACGCTCGAGGCGATGGGCGCCGACGAATTCACCGACTACGCGCGCAACGTGCCGGCCCTCAACTTCGCCGACCTCGGCCCCAACCGTGTCGAGATCAACCTGCGCGGCATGGGCAAGCTCTCGGCCGGCAATGCGACGGTGGGCGTCTACATCGACGACATCGCGGTCGCCGATTCGTTCAACAACCCCGACTTGAAGCTGTTCGACGTCGAGCGCGTGGAGATCCTGCGCGGCCCGCAGGGCACGCTCTATGGCGAGTCCTCGATGGGCGGCGCCATCCGCCTTCTGACCAATCCCGCGGATCCCGCCGGCCTCGCCTACAAGATCGACGCCACCGGCTCGAGCACCACCGGCGGAGGGGAGAACTGGTTCGGCAACGCGATGGTCAACGTGCCGATACCGCGCGACACCTTCGCGCTCCGTCTGGTCGGCTACGTGCGCGACGAGGACGGCTGGGTCGACAACCCGTTCCTCGGGATCGAGAACCTGAACGACGCCGAGACCGAGGGAGGTCGGGTGTCGGCGCGCTGGTTCGCCTCGGAGCGCTCGATCCTCACGTTCACCGGTACCAGCCAGAGCGTCGACGCCGGCGGCCAGCCTTTCACTACCGACTTCTGCGACCCGGCGATCGCCTGCTTCGGCGACCTCGAGCAGTTCTCCACCGTCGCCGAGAGCGACCAGGAGGACCTGCGTCAGGCGGTGGGCAACTTCCAGCACATCTTCCCCTGGGCCGAGCTCGTCGTCATCGGCGGCTGGATGGACCGCGACTACGACCGCGTCATCGATTTCGGCATACCCGTCGACTTCACCAGCGATCAGAAGGTCGTGTCGGGCGAAGGGCGCCTGGCCGACGCGGGAGAGAAGACGACTTGGGTCGCCGGGCTGTACTACAAGAAGTGGGACCAGGACAACGCGCTGGTCCTGGTCGACGCGGTCGCGCCCGGCATCGACGTCAGCAACCTGGTCTTCTTCAACACCGAGGACAAGTCGATCTTCGGCGAAGTGACGCGCTACTTCAACGACAAGTGGAGCGGCACGCTCGGCGCCCGCGCCTTCGACGAGAACAAGCACGACCCGTTCATGGTGGTGGTGGGGGGCGGCATCGGGGTGGTCGAGGAATCCGATCTGGACTCGTCCTCCTCTGACGTACTGCCGAAGCTGGGTCTCGCCTACGACGGTTCGGACCGCGTGAAGCTGTACTTCAACTACGCCGAGGGATATCGGCCGGGCGGCGTCAATCCGATCTTCGTCGACGACCCGGCCTACACCCGCTCGTTCGACGAGGACACCAACCAGAGCTTCGAGCTCGGTCTCAAGTCCGCGACCTCCTCCGGGAAATTGGTCTTCAACGCCGCGGTGTTCCACGTCGACTGGGAGGACATGCAGATCAGCGGCACGCCGCAGAACTCTGCGCTCGGCTTCACCACCAACGCCGGCGATACGCACACCGAAGGTTTCGAGGCTGAGCTCACCACCCGACCGCTGCAGGGCCTCGACATCACGCTCGCCGGCTCATTGATGGAAGCGGAGCTCGACGATGCCGCCGAGGGCGGCGCCGCGGGCAACCGCCTGCCCCACACCGTCGAGGAGGAGGGCTCGTTGAGCGCGCAGTACCGGTTCTCGCTCACGCAGCGGATCGGCGCGTTCGTGCGCGGCGACGTCCAGTACCGCGGCGACGCGTTCAGCGACGTGCTGAACCGTCCCCAGGATCACACCGACGCCTACACGCTCGGCAATCTCAACTTCGGCGTCGAGCTCGGTCGCTTCGAAGTCACCGCGTTCTGGCGCAACGTCACCGACGAGCGCGCCGAGCTGGTGCGCTTCGGCAACGCCGTCCTGGGTGATTTCGGTGCCACCAACGTCTACCGCAATCAGCCGGAGACGGTGGGGCTCACGATCCGTTTCAACGGCTAAGCAGAGTCGGTCGGCCTCGGCTCAGAGCGAGCCGATATACGCCGCGATCTGCTCGGCGGTGCAGCGCTGGCAGCCGGGGCCGACCGCGCCCTCGATCAGGGACTCGCCCTGGAACCCGGCGATGAAGCGCTGGATGAGGATGGCGTCGGTCTGGGAGCTCACCTTGCCGTCTCCATCGATGTCGAGGCTGGTCGGCAAGGCGCCCCCGCCGCTGCGTGAGTCACTCGCGCCGACAGCGCTCGAGACGGTCGGTTGGGCCAACGCCGGAGCGGCCGGCGGCGGTGCGTCGCAGCTCGACGACAGGATGGCGATCAAGACGCCGATGGGCGCTGCCCGCATCGCCCGCACATTATACGAACCGATCTGGCGCCGGCAGATGGCGTAGTTTGCCGCGAGCGCGCTTTGCTCCTACCATGAGCCTCGTGCCAACGACACGCACCTCATCCCATCGCACTCTTCTCGTCGTCGCGGCGGTGATCGCGATCGCCGCAGGCTCGCTGGCCGCGCTGCGCGGTCAGGAGACCGCGACGCGTCCCCGACCCCAGACCGCGCCCATTCACGGCCCTGCCGCGGCTACCTCACCGCCTCGCGACGCTGCGACGCCGAAGCTCCCCGATCTGGCGCGCACGGGCAGCGACATCGCCTCCGGCTTCGAGCCGCCCACCGAAGGCTGGAACTACGAGCGGCGCACCGCGATGATCCCGATGCGCGACGGCGTGCGGCTGTACACGGTGATGATCGTGCCCAAGCAGCACGACGGCCCGATGCCGATCGTGATCACGCGCACGCCCTACGACGCCGATGCGCAGACCTCGCGAGGCTCCAGCCCCGATGCCGCGATGACGCTGGGCGTCGACGACGAGCTCCTGGTGCGCAACGGCT
>DATAFT010000659.1:0-2683 GCA_036257295.1 Thermoanaerobaculia bacterium | reverse complement strand
GACGTGATCGACGACGGCGTGCCGGTCCGGCTCGAGGTCATGATTCCGCTGGCGATGGAAGCGGAGGAGCTGCGCCGCCTGCGCGAGCTGGTGGTGGGGACCGCGGGCGAGGTGCTGCGCGAGCGCGGGCACAGCCTGCCGATCGTGGTCGGCACCATGATCGAGCTGCCGCGCGCGGCGCTGCTCGCCGGCGAGCTGGCGGTCCACGCCGATTTCTTCAGCTTCGGCACCAACGACCTCACGCAGACGACGATGGGGCTGTCGCGCGACGATGCGGGTCGTTTTCTACCCGCTTACGTGGCGCAGGGGATCCTCCGTGCCGATCCGTTCAAGACCATCGACGAGGCCGGCGTAGGCTTGCTGGTGGAGATGGGGTGCCGCCTCGGGCGCGAGGCGCACCCTGGCCTCACCGTCGGCGTCTGCGGCGAGCAGGGCGGCGACCCGCGCTCGATCGAGTTCTTTCACCGGGTCGGCGTCGACTACGTGAGCTGCTCGCCGTTCCGGGTGCCGGTGGCGCGCCTGGCGGCCGCGCATGCCGCGCTGGGCGCGCTGGGCGCGAGGCGCGAGCGGGAGGACGTGTGACGGTGTCCTTTTTTTCCAATACGGTGTTGGTCACGGCCGGTAAGGTCTCGGGGAGGCGGAAGGAGGAGCCATGACCGAAACTTACAGACCAGCCGAGTACACCAACGTCTCTCCCTATCTGATCGTCGACGGCGCCAGCCGCAGCATCGAATTCCTCACCCGCGTGTTCGACGCCCGGGAGATCCGCCGCTTTGCCGACGACCAGGGCAAGGTGAGACACGCCGAGGTCCGCCTCGGCGACAGCGTCCTGATGATCGCGGACGGCGCCGAGGGGTGGCCGCCGGTCGCGGCGCACGTCCACGTCTACGTCGGCGACGTCGATGCGACCTATCGGCGGGCGCTGGCCGCCGGCGCGCAGTCGGTCCAGGAGCCGGCGCAGCGGGGTGACGAGGACAAGAGCGGCGGCGTCAAGGACAGTGGAGGAACCACCTGGTGGATCGCCACGCGGGTCGGGTAGCTCCGGGCGCGCGCCCGCGCGCAGGGAAATGCAGATGACGACGGTCGCCGAAACGTCGGTGTCGTCGCTGGCCCATCCCCGGTTGGGGACGGAGGGGCTCGGTCTCGAGCCGCCACCGATGCCGCGCATCTTCATCCGCCGCCCCACCGGCGCGCTCGCGCCCTTCGTCGACACGATCTGGTACTTCACCAGCTGCTCCTTCGGACATGAGCGCGAGCGCATCCTCCCCACCGGAGCGATGCAGCTCCTGGTGAACCTCGAAGAGGACGAGCTGCGCACCTACCACGGGCCGACGTACCAGCAGGTCGAGCGCCTGCCGGGCGCGGCGCTGTCGGGCACGTACCGCGGCCACTTCGCGATCGACACCGCCGAGCAGCGCTCGATCGCGGGTGTCGCGTTTCGCTCCGGCGGTGCCTTCCCCTTCTTTCGCGAGCCCGCGGACGAGGTCGCCGGAGCGCACGTCGAGCTCGGTGCGCTGTGGGGTGGAGGCGGAGCGACGCTGCGTGAGCGCCTGCTCGAGGCTGGCCCATCCCCGGTTGGGGCGGGGGGGGCGAAGGGACCCCAGGCGATCCTCGACACGCTGGAGCGGGAGCTCCTGGCCCGGGCGGTGCGGCCGCTCGCCAGCGACCCCACGCTCGAGTTCGCGGTGAGCGCGTTCGATCGCGGCGCAACGGTGGCGGCGGTGTTGTCGCGCATCGGCGGCAGCTCGCGGCGTTTCCTGCGCGCCTTCGCCGAGCGGGTCGGTCTCACGCCGAAGCGCTTCGAGCGGATCCGCCGGTTTCGCCGCGTGGTGGATTCGATCGAGCTCGGCCGACCGGTGAGCTGGGCTCAGGTCGCGCTCGCGTGCGGCTACTACGATCAAGCTCACCTGATCAACGACTTCCGGGAGTTCTCGGGAATCACGCCCACCGAATATGCGCCGCGCTCGTACGGCGATCGTTCGCATGTTCCGCTGCGCGATGAAACCTCCGTACTGGATTGATCGCGGTAGCTCGGAGGATTGCGCGTGAGCCTCGCTACTCTGGAGAGCGCGCGCAAGTCCGCCGAGTGGCGGTTCCTCGGTGTCCTGCCGCGATCGTCCGCGGGCCTTGCCACCGCATGGTGGTCGTTGGTCGCCGTACGCGGGGCTCTGCCGGCCTTGTTCACGCTGGCGATGGGCGCGCTGGTCGGCGCGGTGCAGGGCGGCGGCGCGCTCGGCGCTCCGCTCGCCGCGGTCGGCGTCGTGTTCGTGGCGATCAACGCGCTGGGGCCGGTGCACGAGTCGGTCTCGACCATCCTCGGTAACCGCGCCGGTTCCTGGCTGCTCGATCGGTTGATGCGCGCGTGCCTCGACCCGCCCGGCCTCGCTCACCTCGAGCGACCCGACCTCGCGGAGGAGCTCTCGCGGGCGCGCGACTTCGACGCCGGAATCAACGCGCCGCCGCTCGCGGTGGCCATGCGCGAGATCGGCAACGGCTTCACCGAGATCGCGAGCGGCCTGGCGCAGGCGATGCTGCTCGCCGCCTACCGGTGGTGGGCGCCGCTTCTCGTCGGCGGCGCCTGGCTCTCGACCCACGTCCTGCTGCGCGAGAGCGCGCTGTGGAAGATCTGGCACGCCGCGGGCGTGGTGGAGCAGCAGCGCGAGGTCGACTACAACTACCGGCT
>DATAFT010000640.1:0-2883 GCA_036257295.1 Thermoanaerobaculia bacterium | reverse complement strand
CTGGTAGTGCAGTCCGATGACTTCAACCGCAGTCGCATCCAGACCGTCATCGTTGCGGCCATCACGTCCAACCTCCGGCTGGGCCAGGCTCCAGGTAACGTGATGCTGAAGAGCACGGCGAGCGGTTTGAAGCGTGATTCGGTCGCGAACGTGTCTCAACTATTGACCCTGGATCGATCCCTGCTCACGGAACGAGTCGCCCGCTTGTCCGTGCGACAGATGAGCGTGATCGATCAGGGGCTTGCGCTGGTTCTTGGCCTCGGCGACGGGCCGACCCCCTAGACGTACGCGCCGCGCCGCCGCTGATGTGGAACCGCGCTACGAAGCGCCCCGACCGCTGAGGACGACTGGAATCGTTTTGAGCAGGATCTTGACGTCGAGCGTCGGCGACCACGAGTCGATGTACTCGAGATCGAGCTGCATCCACTGATTGAAGTCGCTGGTGTCGCTGCGCCCGCTGATCTGCCACAGGCAGGTGAGCCCGGGCTTCATCGCCAGGCGGCGCCGCTGCCACGGTTGGTACTGCGCAACCTCTTCGGGGATCGGAGGACGCGGCCCGACCAGGCTCATCTCGCCTCTGAGGACGTTCCATAGCTGCGGCAGCTCGTCGAGGCTGAAGCGGCGCAGGAAGCGGCCCAGCCAGGTGACGCGCGGATCGCGGCGCAGCTTGAATGCCGGGCCGGTCATCTCGTTGAGAGCAAGGAGCTCGCGGCGCTTCTCGTGGGCGCCTTCCTCCATGGTGCGGAACTTGTAGAGCGTGAAGAGGCGGCCGTTCAATCCGCATCGCGTCTGGCGATAGAGAACGTTGCCGCCCGAGGTGAGCTTGATCGCGACCGCGATCGCCACGATGATCGGTAGCCCGACCACCAGCAGCAGGAACGCCAACGCGAAGTCGAAGGTGCGTTTGGCCGCCAGCGCGAGGACGCTGGACGGCGCTGGCGAAAAGGAGAGGAGCGGCAGGCCGTCGAGCTCCTCGAGCTCGACTTTGGCCTGGGTGTGCGGGAAGAGGCGCAGCGCGAACTGCGTCCGGATGCCGCGCTCGTGGAGCGCGAGGAAGAGATCCTCCATGCGGTCGAGGTCGCGCCGCCCGACGGCGAAGATGACGTCGTCGACGATGTTGTTCTCGACGATCGACGGCAGCGCCTCGATTGGTCCCAGCACCGGCCAGCGCGGCGGCTCCTCGCCATCGCTCTCGCTGCCGCTCTCGACCATGCCGAGGATGCGGAATCCCCAGAAGCGGTGCGACCGGATCGAGTCCGCGATCGCCTGCGCGGAAGCGCCGGTGCCGACGATGATGACGGTGCGGAAGTTGAAGCCGCTGGCGCGGAAGTACCGCGAGGTGAGGCGCAGGGCCACCTTCTCGGAGAGGACGAGCAGGCAGGCGAGTGTCGAGAACAGGAGGATCCACGAACGGCTGATGAGGTCGTCGCCGAGCAACGCCTCGTCGAGCCGGAAGACGTAGATCATCAGAGTGAAGATGACGCTGCCGACGATCGATGTGCGCACCACGTCCCACGCTTCGTCGAGCAGAGGAACGGTGCGATGGGAGCGGTACTCGCCGGAGAGGAGGAGGAGAGCGCCCCAGATCGTGACCGCGAGCGGCACCAGCGGGAGGTAGGCGCGCAGCGGGTAGAGCTGACTGGTGAAGACGCCGGGAAGGAGCGCGGGCAGCGCCGTCGATCGCAGCCAGTAGGCGGCGAGCGCGGCGGCGGCGATCAGCGCGAGATCGACGAAGAAGAGGGTGGCGTTGAGGAGTCTGGCCTGCTGCTTGAGCATCCGCTGATCCGGTTCTCGCCCCGAACGTGTTCCTACGCGCGAACGCGAGTCCTACGCGCTACTTAGAGCAGGCGAAGGCACGGACTGCCGAGGCCATCGAGCGAGTCCGCGACCTGAAGCTGGCCTGCCGAATTATAGCACCACAGCATATTCTACGCACCGGTCACCCGGAACGTCGTACGCGCCGAGGGCAGGATCGCTGGCTACGCGAGTGGTGATTACCACTCGCTCCGCCAGCTTTACCGTCGGCGCCGAGGACGGCGCATGTGTCGTCCGTCAACTCCGCGCCAGCCGCCGAAAGACCTCGTCGTACCGAGTTGCAATGGTATCCCACGAATAGCGCTCCGTGGCTCGGGCGGCGGCCCGGCGGCCGAGATCGGTGGCGGTCGCGGGCTCGGCCAGCAGGCCCGCGAGGAGAACCGAGAGCGTCTCCGGGCGCGCGGCCTCGAAGTAGAGACCGGCGTCGCCCGCCACCTCGCGGTTCTCGGGCGTGTCGTTGACGACCACGCAGTTGGCGTATCCCATCGCCTCGACCAGCGCCGGGTGGGTGCCGCCGACCTCGGTGGCGTGAACGTAGGCGAGGGCGTGGTGTTGGAGCTGGCGGTACTCGGCCCCGTACAGAGCACCGGGGAACACGATGCGCGGATCGGCGCCGCGCACGAACCCGTCGATGAACGAGCGCGCGTAGGGCGCATCACCCACCATCACCAGCGGCACCGTTCCGGGAACGGCCCGATACGCCTGCGCCACGCGATGCGGGTTGTTCTCGGGCTCGAAGCGGCTCACGTAAAGGAGATAGCCGCCGCTGGCGAGACCGAGACGGAGCAGCACGTCGTCGCCGGGATCGGGGTCTGGCGTCACGCCGTAGGTGATGGTGGTGGTCGCCGCGCCGTAGCGGCTCTGGTAGTGGCGCGCGATCACGTCGGCGTCGGTGATCACCTCGTCGGCGACGCGCACCGCGAGCCTCTCCGACACCGCGTAAACCGCGCGGCCGAGCGCGCCCCACTTCGCGCGGCGCCGCTCGATGCCGTCGACGTGGAGGGCCACCGGGATGTCGGCGCCGCGAAGGAGTGGCACGAACGCCGCGTTGGCCGAGTTGACGACCAG
>DATAFT010000170.1:0-3673 GCA_036257295.1 Thermoanaerobaculia bacterium | reverse complement strand
GCACCCGCGCTGCCGTAGAATTCGGCGCGGGGGAAAGGGAGACTCTCCGACATGGCGAACGTCACTCTCCTCACCGGAGGATCGAGCTTCGAGCGCAACGTGGCGCTCGCCGGAGCGGGCCTGGTGGCGGCGGCCCTGCGCACCCGCGGCCATCGCGTCACCGTGGTCGATACCGCGAGCGGGCCGATCCGGCGCGAGGACGAGGAGCGCCGACTCGACCCGGCGCTGGGCGTGGTGGCGCCGAGCGCCGAGGAGATCGGCGAGATCCGCAAGCGCGAGCTCGGCTTCGGGCTGCTGGGGCTCGACCAGGTCCGCGACGCGGATCTCCTCTTCCTCGTCCTCCACGGCCGTCAGGGCGAAGGCGGCCACGTGCAATCGATGCTGGAGCAGGCCAACCTGAAGTTCGTCGGTAGCGACTCGGTCGGGAGCCTCCTCGCCATGGACAAGGAGGTGGCGAAGCGATTGATGACGCACGCCGGCGTGCCGACGCCGGAGTGGCGGATGTGGCCGGCGTCGCGCGCGGAGATCGAGGCTCTGGGTCTACCGCTGATCGTGAAGCCGTCGCGCGAAGGATCGAGCGTCGGCGCCACCGTGCTGCGCGAGCACGCCGGGCTCGAGGCCGCGATCGATCTGGCTCTGCTCTCCGATGACGAGGTGCTGCTCGAGCGGTTCGTCGACGGTCGCGAGTTCACCGTCGGCGTGCTGGGCGATCAGGCGCTCACGGTCGGCGAGATCGTGCCGCGCCACGAGATCTTCGATTACGAGTGCAAATACACGCCGGGGATGTCGGAGGAGATCTTCCCGGCGCACATCGACGCCGCGCTCACCGAGACGCTGCGCGCTCTCGCGCTGCGGACCCATCGCACGCTCAAGCTGCGCGACTTCTCACGCGTCGACTTCCGCGTCGATAGGCAGGGACGGCCGTGGTGTCTCGAAGCGAACACGTTGCCCGGCATGACCGCTACCAGTCTGCTGCCGCAGTCCGCCGCCGCGGCCGGCATTCCGTTCGACGAGCTCTGCGATCGGATGTGCCGTATGGCGCTGGCGCGGACGGGCGGCGCCGCGGCTCGCCAGCGCGTCGCGCGCGGCGCCAGTTAGCGCTAGCGCCGCAGGACGCGAATACCGCCGCCCGACGTCCGCAGCCGCAGCGTCGGCCCACCGCCGTTGATCGCCCCCACCAGCTCGTCGTCGTCTCTACGGCTGTCGTCGCCGTCGGCGACGTCGAACTCGCTGGTCACCCGATTGGCGCGCGCGTCGATATTGAGCCCGATGCCATCGGCGAGGACGACGGTGATGCCGCCGCCCGAAGTCCGCAACGACGAGTCGGCGCGCGGCGGCTCCGACAGGTAAGCCCGCACCGAGCCGCCTGCGGTCTCGGCGTCGATGGCGCCATGGACCTCCTCGATCTCGATCGACCCGCCGGAGGTGTTGGCGACGACGGCGCCGGCCGCGCGGTCGATGCTGATCGACCCGCCCGACGTACGCGCGTTGACGCTGCCGTCGACTTCGCCGATCGAGATCGAGCCGCCGGAGGTGCGCAGATCGGCGTCGCCGCCGCTCGAATGCAGCCGGATGCTGCCGCCGGAGGTGGTGGCCATCACGGGACCGCTGATGGCCGCGAGCGAGATCGAGCCGCCCGAGGTGCGCGCATCGACCTTGCCGTCGAGGTCCTCGACCGACACCGCGCCGCCGGAGGTCACCACGTCGACGTCGAAACGGTGAGGCACCTCGACAGCGATCTCGGGGCTGCGGAACGTGAAGTCGAAGAACCGCCAGGGTCGCAGCCGCTCGAGCTCGACTCGCACCACGTTGCCGTTCTGCGTGATGTCGATCCGGTAGTCCTCGCGGATCTCCTCCTCGTCTTCGGTGCCACGGGTGATGACGACCCGGGCGCCCGCGCCCTCATGCGTCGTGATCGCGAGCGAGGCGCCCTCGGATTCGATCTCGAGGCGGCCGCCCGCGGCGACGTCCAGCCGCTTCTCGATGCCGGTGGCCCCGGCGGCGCTGGCTGGAAAGCAGAGAGCGAAGACGATCACGGCCACGAGGGCCAGCAAGCTGGCGATCTCGACCATCGGGGCGAGGCGCATGATGTTGAGGCGGATGGTTTCCAGGCGGCTCTGCGCTGGGGTCATGGCGTCCTCCGTCGAGCGGTTTCTTTGATCCTTACGCCGCACAGCGGCGAAAGTTACGCAGCGGAGGAAGGACCGGGCGGGCGCTCCAGCCCCCCGCGCCCCAACCGGGGATGGGCCAGCCACTCCCGCAGCTTGGTCGTCCGCCGCTCGCCGCGCCCTCCCCGCACCGCGATCTGGAGGGCCCGCCGCTCCCCGAGCAGGACCACCAGACGCTGGCCTCGGGTGATCCCGGTATAGAGCAGGTTGCGCTGGAGCATCGGGTAGTGCTGCGTGCTCAAGGTGAGGATCACCGCGGGGTACTCGCTGCCCTGCGCCTTGTGGATGGTGGTGGCGTAGGCGAGCACGACCTGGTCGAGCTCGCCGAAGTCGTAGGTCACGAGCCGCCCGTCGAACGAGATCTGAATCTCCTGGGCATCGGAGTCGATGGTCTCGACGAACCCCAGGTCGCCGTTCCAGACCTCCTTGTCGTAGTCGTTCTCGGTCTGCATCACCTTGTCGCCGACCCGAAAGCTCCACCCGAAGCGTTCGACGGCGGGCCCCGTTTCTGGATTGAGCGCGGCCTGGAGCGCCTGATTGAGAGCGCGCGCGCCGAGCGGTCCGCGGTTCATCGGACAGAGGACCTGGACCTCGCGGCGGGGGTCGAGGCCGAAGCGCGCCGGGATGCGATCGCGCACCATGCGCAGCAGCTTGTCCGCTGCGTCGTCGGCGTCGCGCGAATCGACGAAGAAGAAGTCCTGAGGCCCGGACTCGTCGCCGTGGAGGATCGGCATCTCGCCCTGGTTGACCCGGTGAGCGTTGGTGACGATGGTGCTCTCGGCCGCCTGCCGGAAGATCTCGATCAGCCGCGCCGCCTCGACCGCGCCCGACGCCAGCACGTCCGCGAACGCTTGCCCGGGGCCAACCGAGGGCAGTTGGTCGGCGTCGCCCACCAGCAGCAGCGCCGCGCGCGCCGGTACCGCGGCCAGCAGCTGATCGAGCAGCGGCACGTCGACCATCGAGCATTCGTCGATCACCACCAGATCGCACTCGAGCGGGTTCGCGGCGTCGCGCCGGAAGCCGCGTGGGCCGCTCTCGAGCAGCCGGTGAATCGTCTTCGCTTCGGCGCCCGTGCTTTCCGCCAGCCGCTTGGCGGCGCGTCCCGTGGGCGCCGCCAGCGCCGGATCGATGCCGCGCGCGCGCACGATCTCGAGGAACGCCCGCACCAAGGTGGTCTTGCCCACGCCTGGGCCCCCGGTGAGGACGCCGACCTTGGCGCCGAGCAGGGTGGCGAGCGCCTGGCGTTGGCTCGCCGCCAGCGCGACGCCGAGGCGGGCCTCCGCCCACGGCACCGCCTTCGCCGCGTCGATCGCGCGCCACGGGGGCTCGCCGCTGCGCAGTCGATCCAGCCGCTCCGCGATCGAGCGCTCGGCGTCCCACAGCCAGCGCAGGAACACGCAGGGTTCGCCGTCTACGGTGTCCAGCACGAGGTCGCCGGTCTCGAGCTCGGCGACGAGCGCCGCTTCGAGCACGTCGAGTGGAATTTCGAGCAGCGAGGTGGCGCT
>DATAFT010000555.1:0-3755 GCA_036257295.1 Thermoanaerobaculia bacterium | reverse complement strand
TTCGTGCTCAAGTCGCGTTCTCCCTTCCAGTTGAACGCGCTACTTCATCACGAATCGGGCGTCGACTCACGCCGACGGTCTCGACGCTCAGTCGCGGCTCCTACTGCAGCTCGAACTTGACGGTGAGCGTGAAATAAACGCTCACCGGACGCTGATCGAGCGTGGCCGGCTTGAAGCGCCACTGCTTGACCGCGTCGACCGCCGACTCCGAGAGGCCCATCGGCAGCGGCTTGAGAACGCGCGCGTCGGTGACACGCCCCTGGGTGTCGATGATGGTCTCGACGATGACGATGCCCTGGATGCGGGCGCGCCGCGCGATCTCGGTGTAGGTCGGCTGCACGCGCTCGAGGATCACTGGCTTCACGACGTCGCCTCGGACGTGATGGATGACACCTTCACCCGCGACTCCATCACTCCCTACCGTTCCCCCCGGGATGCCGAGACTCGAGCCGCCAGGCACTCCGTCTCGGACGCCGTTGGGAACACCATTGGGAATGCCGTCGAGCAGTCCACCGGGCACGCTCGATGGCAGAGGTTGGTCCGGCGCTTCGGGGATCTGATCGGGGATCGCGACTGGTTGCACTGGCGTGGTGGCGATCTCGACTGGCTGCGGTGGCACCGCGCCACTCGGCTCGGGAGCGGGCGGCGGTCCCGCCGGCGGCGGTGGCGGCGGATCGGGCGCGGCGATGAAGCTCACGCGGATCGCCGGCTCGGCGACCGGATCGATCGTCCAGTACTGGGCCACCGCGACCCCGGCCAGCCCCACGGCGTGAATGGTGAGCGCAGCGGAAACGATGATGACCCGGGTCTGCGACTGGCGCTGTGACACCACCAAGGAGTGTTCGAACATGTAGGAGTAGACAGGTCGAGCGAGCGGTCGGTTCCCGGTCCGGCAAATGAAGAATCGCCGCGGCGGTATCCCATACGATTGCGAGATGCGCGTCCGACTCTCGCTCGCAACCGCGGTCCTGGCGTCGGCACTCGTGCCGGCCGCGATCGCCGAAACGCCGCGGGCAGCGCGGCCCAACATCGTCCTGCTGCTCGCCGACGACCAGACCTGGTCCTCGAGCGGCGTCTACGGCAACCAGGACGTGAAGACACCCAACCTCGACCGGCTCGCGGCGCAGGGCATGCGCTTCGACGCCGCGTTCACCGCGACCGCGATGTGCGCACCCACTCGCCAGCAGCTCTACACCGGCCTCTACCCGGTGCGCAGCGGCGCCTATCCGAATCACGCCTGGGTGAAGCCGGGCACGCGCAGTCTGGTCCACGTCTTCCGTGACCTGGGGTATCGCGTCGGCTTGACCGGCAAGACCCACATCGGCCCACCCGAGTCGTTTCCGTTCGAGGTGATCGGCACCGCGCGCGACGGCGACCTGATCGAGGTCGACCTCGAGGCCGCCGCCCGGTTCATCCAGCGCGACGCCACGCAGCCCTTCTTCCTGGTCGTGGCCTCCAACAGCCCGCACGAGCCGTGGACGCACGGCGACGGGTCGGCGTTCGATCGCGCCGCGATCTCGGTTCCCGGCTGGCTCGCGGATACTCCGCAGACGCGCGAGTCGCTGGCGCGCTACTACGCCGAGGTCACGCACTTCGACGCCCAGGTCGGGGCCATCCTCGACGCGTTGGAGCGCGCCGGCCGCACCAGCGACACGCTCGTGCTCTACACCAGCGAACAGGGCGCCTCTCTGCCGTTCGCCAAGTGGACGCTCTACGACGCCGGCATCAAGACCGCCATGGTCGTGCGCTGGCCCGGCCAGGTGAAGCCCGGAGCGTCGACCTCCGCGATGGTCGCCTACGTCGACGTGCTGCCAACGCTTTACGAAGCCGCCGGCGGCAAGTCCGGTCCTCTCGACCTCGACGGACGCAGTTTCCTCGAGGTCCTGCTCGGCACCCGAGCGAGCCATCGGGACCACGTCTTCGGCGTGCACACCAATCGCGGCATCGTCGCCGGCAGCGACTATCCGATCCGGTCGGTGCGATCGCAACGTTACAAGCTGATCTCGAACCTGTCCCCGGGCAGCCAGTACGCCAACATCCTCACCGCGCCGCGTACGCGAGCGCTCCTCGATTCCTGGAAGGCGGCGGGAGAAGCGGGCGACGCCCACGCCGCCGCTCGCTACCATGACTACCTATGGAGGCCCGCAGTCGAGCTCTACGACCTCGCCGCCGATCCGCACGAGCTACGCGACCTGGCGAACGATCCCTCGGTCGCCTCGGTACGGAGGGATCTGCAGGCCCGGCTCGACGCCTGGATGGCCGAGCAGGGAGACGGTGGGATGCTCACCGAGACCAAAGCGTTGGAGCACATCAACCCCGAGGTGGTGAACAGTGTACGGCGGGAGACCGAGCTGACCGGCGCCGATCCGAGCAAGCCAAGGAGGAGACCATGACGGACAGACCGGTCCATTCGTCGCGATCCACGCGGATCGCGGTCACGTTCGCGCTCTCGATTCTCCTACCGCTCTCCACGGCGATCGCCGAGGGCTACTACTACGAAGCGACCACCGTCGATCAGCTCGAGAACGGCAAGGAGCGCAGCCGCAGCCAGGTCCGCGGGTGGATCGACGGTCCGGCGGCCAAGATCGAGTTCGCGGACCAGAAGGGGACGATGTTCAAGCCGGGCAGCTACCTGCTGACCAAGGACGCCGGTCGCACGCTCTATCTGGTCGATCCGAAGGAGAAGGCCTACTCGCGTTGGGACCTCGAGGCGATGCTCGCCAGCACCTTCGCACTGCTCGAGAGCACCGGACCGCTGCTCAATCTCGACTTCTCCAACGCCTCGTCGAAGAAGCTCGGAGAGGACGACGGCGGCACCCTCCTCTCGTATCCGACCCGGCACTACCAGTGGCAGAGCGCCTACGACATGCGCATGACCGTCCTCGGCATGAAGCGGCAGTACCGCATCGATGCGGTGCAGGATTTCTGGTCGACCGACGCGCTCGCTGCGGAAGGCTTCAAGGTGTGGCTGCGGCCCGATCGCACCCGCACCGGAAACTCCGGGCTCGATGAGCTGCTCTCCGCCGAGATGGCGAAGGCGCAGGGCTTCCCGCTCAAGATGGTGACCAAGTCGACGATGACCACCGGCAAGGGCAAGCAGCAGAAATCGACCTCGACCATGGAGGTCACCACCTTACGACCGGAGTCGGTGGCCGCGACCACGTTCGATCTGCCGGCAGGCTACGAAGAGCGGCCGTTCCTGCCGGGAATGCCCCCGCCGCAGCAGTAGCCGTCTCTCGTCGTCCCGGCATCGCTAGCTGCGCGGCCCCCCGCCCCAACCGGGGATGGGCCAGCTCACTGCCGTAGTCGCCACAGATCCGCGCCGGAGTCCTCGATCGCCGGGAGCTCTTCCCAGCGCCGCGCGATCCATCTCCAGGAGCTCGGGGTGAGCTGGCGCTCGCCCCGATCGCCGAGCGATACGAAGTCGCATCCTGCAAGAAGCTCGCGGATTCGCTCCTGCGCTCCGCGGCTGCGCAGCGCGTCAGCCGCGAGTGCTCGCTCGCGTCCTTGCGCCGCCAGCAGCATGGTGGCGTAGACGTCGACCACCGGCGGCTGGCCGGGGCGGACCGTAGGCAGGCGATCGCCTGCCAGCGCCCATGCCGGCTCGAACGCTTGGTAGCACGCGCCGGCGGGAATCGACCGGACCCGCTCGCCCACACGCTCCATGAGATCGCCACGCACGCGCGCGTGGGCCAGCGACTCTCGAAGCGGAGCGGCGAGCAGCGTGGCGAGCAGCACGATCGTCGCCAGGCGCG
>DATAFT010000550.1:0-6018 GCA_036257295.1 Thermoanaerobaculia bacterium | reverse complement strand
CCTGGGGCGCTTGCCGGCTCCGGAGGACGAGGATCGCGTTGCGGTGATCAGCCACACCCTGTGGCTCGGCTGGTTCGGAGGCGATCCCGCCGTGATCGGCCGCACCTATCAGATGGCCGGCGCGCCGCGCACGGTGATCGGTGTGATGGGGCCCGAGTTCCGGTTCCCCGACGATGGCTCGCTGCTCTGGATTCCGGCGGTGTTCCGGGAGGAGGACTTCGAGCCGGGCCGCTTCGGCAGGCCGCTGGTGGCTCGCCTCGCGCCGGGCGCCACCCGCGAGGCGCTGGTCGAGCAGCTGCGACACGTGGCTCGTCAGCTCCCCGAGCGCTGGGGGGGAACCCCCGCTTACGCGCGTCTGATCGAGCAATACCGGCCGATCGTGCGCCCGCTGGGGGAAGTGATCGTCGGCGCCGTGGCGGCGCCGCTGTGGGTGCTGTTCGGGGCGGCGGCCATCGTCCTCCTGATCGCCTGCGCCAACGTGGCCAACCTGTTCATGGTCCGCTTCGATCGGCGCCAGCGCGATCTCGCGGTGCGGCGCGCGCTGGGCGCTACCCGCGGCCACCTGATCCGCATTCAACTCACCGAGGCCGCCGTGGTGGCGGCGCTCGCCGGCGTGGTCGCCCTGGCGCTGGCGTGGGCCACCGTACCGATGCTGTTGCGCGCGGCGCCGCCCAACGTGCCGCGGCTCGACCAGGTCGCCGTTTCCGGCACGACCCTGGTCTTTACCCTCTTTGCCTGCGTAGTCGCTGCACTGCTCTGCGGCCTGATGCCGGCGGTGCGCTCCTCGCTCGCTTCGGTCGATCGACTGCGCGACGGCGGGCGCGGCACGACGCGGCGCCGCCACTGGGCGCGCAACGGGCTGGTGGTGGCGCAGACCGCGCTGGCGCTCGTCCTGCTGATCGGATCGGGACTGCTGGTGCGCAGCTTCCGCGAGCTGCGCTCGGTCGATCCCGGCTACGACACCGAAGACCTGTTCACGTTCCAGATCGCCCCCGAAGAGGCCCACCTCACCGACGGCCCCTCCTGGGCGCGCTTCCACCTGGGCTTCATGGACCGGCTGCGTGCGATGCCGTCGGTCGAATCGGTCGGCGTGGTGGAGAACGTCCCGCTCAACGAAGGCGTGCAAAGCCTCCGCTTCCGCACCGAAGGCAGCGGAGCCGAAGCGGACACCGGACCGCTGCTCGGCGTCACCTGGACCGGCGGCGACTACTTCCGCACCATGGGCATCGACTTGCTCGGTGGCCGCGGCTTCAGCACGGGCGAACCCTCCATCGAGATCGGCAACGTGATCCTCAGTCGATCGGCCGCAGACGTGTTGTGGCCGGGACAAGATCCGATCGGGCGGCGAGTGCAGCGTGAGGACAGCGAGCACTGGCACACCGTCATCGGAGTGGTCGAGGACGTCCTGCAGAACGACTTCCGGACCAAGGCCGAGCCGCTGCTCTACTACCCGCTGATCGGACCGACGCCGGATGCGTGGGTCATCACCACGCCGGCGTACGTGATCAAGACGAAACGGGCGGAGGAGATCGCGCCCGAGGTGCGCGCGCTGGTGAGCGAGGTGGCGCCGAGCGCGCCGATGTACCGCGTCTTCACCATGGCCGGCCTGGCCGAGGATTCGATGGTCGCGCTCTCCTTCACCATGCTCACGCTGGGGATCGCCTCGACGCTGGCGCTGATCCTGGGCGCCGTCGGCCTCTTCGGCGTGCTCTCGTTCGTGGTGGCCGAGCGAACTCAGGAGATCGGCGTGCGCATGGCCCTCGGCGCGCGGGCCGCGCAGGTCCGCCGCATGGTGCTGTCGCAGGGAGCGCGCGTCGCCGCGTTGGGAGTCGTGCTCGGCGCTCTCGGCGCGGTCGCTGCGACGCGCGCGCTGGGCAGTCTGCTCTTCGGTGTCGCCGCTCTCGACCTCGCCACCTTCGCCCTGATGTCGGCGGCGCTGGTGGCGGTGGCACTGCTCGCGAGCTGGCTGCCGGCGCGGCGGGCGTCGAGCGTCGATCCCATCGTCGCGCTACGGACGGAGTAGCGACCGACTATTTCGCGGCGCTGGCCTGGCGCAACACGATGTCGCCGTTGAACGACTTGAGGAAGAGCTCCGGGCCACCCGCCCCGATCTTGCCCACCAGCTCCTTCGCGATCGTGAGCCGGTACTTCTTCTGCGTTCCGTCGCGCTCGATGCGCGCCGGCTCGGTGGTGAGCTCGACGTCGAAGTCGGAGTAGATGTCGCCCTGCTCGGTGCGCAGCCGCAGGTTGACGTTGATACCGGTCGGCAGCGTCAGATCGACGTCGCCGTTGAGCGTCGAGAACGCCATCGGCCCGCCGAGGACGGCGCCCGGCGCGAACGCCACCTCGACGTCGCCGTTGACCGTGTTCGCGGTCACCGGGCCGCGCACGCCGCGCGCGCGAATCGGGCCGTTGGTGTTGTGGAGCTCGAGCTCGCCGGTGATGCCTTCGACGTCGATGGCGCCGCCCGACACCGTCGAGAGCCGCAGCGAGCTGCCGGCCGGCACTTGTACCCGTAGCCGCAGACTGCGCGGGATGCCGCTGCTGCGCACCGTCACCTTGTTGGTGTCCTCCTCGGCGCTCAGATCGATCGAAGCGTTGGTGATCTTGCGCAAGCCGCCCTCGAATGTCTTACCTTCCTTGGCAGACTTGTCCTTGGCCTTGCCGGAGACGGGGCCGCAGTCCTCGCAGTCCTCGTCGTCCTCGTCGTCGGAGCCGCGCTGCGCTTCGATCACCACTTCCCCCGCGTTTCCGGGCACCACGCGGATCGAGCCCAGGACCAGCCCCACGTCCACCGACGCCGGCTTGCTTGGAGTGGAAAGCGGCACGGTCAGGCTCTGAGCGTCGTCGTCGCCGGCAGCCATCGAGGGCGTCGCCCCGAGCAACGCCATCAACGCGAGCGTGAGAAGGACCACGGCGCTACGCCGGGTCCGGTCATTGAATCGGGTACTGCTGCTCATCGCGATCTCCTTGCTGTCGAACACGCGCTCAACGGGCGCGAACCACCACGTCTCCATTCACTGTCCTGCAGTCGAGGCGGACCGCCTTCGCCGCGGCGCCACCACCGATGCGGACCACCAGGTCCTGATCGAACCGATAGCGATGACCGCTTCCCGACTCGCGCTCCGCCACCGCCTTGACCGGGATCGCCTCCGCCTCGAAGTCGGTGTAGAGGTCGCCGTGCAAGGTGTCGACCGAGACTTCCGCCCTGGTGTCGCGCGGCAGTTCCAGCTCGACCTTGCCGTTGACGGTCACAAATGTCGAGTCGGTCGCGGGCGCGCGATCGAACTGCGCCACCACCCCACCGTTCACCGTGGTGGCGGACACCTCACCGCCGCCGAGGGCGGTCAGTCGCAGTGCGCCGTTCACGTTGGCGGCGCGCACGTTGCCGCGCGCTCCGTCGATGGAGAGCGACCCGCCGTTGACGGTCGAGACCTCGAGGTCGACGTCCGGCGGCACCTTGACCTCCCACTCCCACGTCACCTCGTAGTCGGGATCCCAGTCGCAGCCCGAGCGCGCGCAGCAGCGGTTTTCACAGCGGAAAGGTCCGTCCTGGAGCAGCGTCAGTCGATCGTCCTCGGTCTCGACCGAGAGCGTCACTTCGCGGAACGCATCGGCGAGATCGTCCTCGCGGCGCGCGCTAGCGTGCTGACGCAGCTCGAGCGTCACCTTGCCCGCGGCGCCGGTCTTCACCTCGACCGGACCGAACACGTTGTCGATCACCACCTCGCGGACGCCCGCCGCGAGCGCGATCTCGCGCTCGACCACCTCGGTGCGCTCAACGGCGCGGGCCGCGCCCGCCGCTAGAATCGCTGCCGCGATCACCACCACCGACCGGACCACGTCGCTCGAACCACGCGACATCCACAGGCTGCACAGACTCATCAGGGGCTCCTTTCGAGGCGGTCACGCAGGTAGCCACGCACCACCTCGTCGAGGGCGGGGTCCTGCGCCAGGGTCGCGAGCTCGTCGCGGGTCGCGGACGGTGTCGGGTCCGACTCGAGCAGGACGTCGATCGCCGAGATCTGCACCAGCGGCGAGTCCTGCGCCGGAATCGACTGCACCAGGCGCGCCCGCGTGTCGGGCGCAGTCGAGCTCTCGCGCAGCGCGTCGAGCGCGGCCAGCCGCACGTTGACGTTGGGGTCTTCGAGCAGTGTCGTGAACAGAGCGTCGGTGACGCGACGATCCTCGCTCTGAAGCTCGCGCCCGTAGGCGACGCCGTTGAGGCGCTCGGAGGCGGACGGCTCGGAGAGCATGGCGAGCGCCACCGTCGAGCGCAGAGAGCGGATCTCGTCGCGGAGCTCCGCCAGGTCCTGCGCGTTGCGCTTCGACGCGCTGCTCGATCCGATGAAGACGCCGGCGCCCAGCGCGATCGTGAGCGCCGCCGCCAGCGCCAGGCCGAGAACCCCGCGATAGACGGACCGGTCGCGGCCTGGCATCGCTCGGCGCCGCGCGAAGAGGTCAAGGCTCGCCGGTGCAACGGAGCTCGACGCCGCGCTCTGGTCTGCCGCTGCGTGCGCCGCCGCGATCTCGCCATCGAGCATCCGCTCGAATCGGTGGCGCAGCGCGGCGCTCGGCGTCTCGGCGTCGGGAGCGCCGAGACCGTTCCACAGCGATTGCATCGCGCGAGCCTCGGCGGCGCAGCCGGTGCAGCCGGCGAGGTGATCGCGCAGCGCGTCGAGCGCGGCGGGGTCGAGGTCGCCTGTGAGTCGATCGTTGATGCGTTCCATCGCTTCCTCGCACTTCATGGCAGCTCCTCGGCGGTCACTTGGCGGTATGCCTCGCGCAACTCCTTGAGCGCGCGGTGCAGCCTGACGCGAACGGCGCCCGGCGAGATGCCGAGCATGGCCGCGATGCGGTCGTGCCGCAGCTCGCCGAACCGCGCCAGCAGCAGCACCTCGCGCTTGTCCGGCGCCAGGAGGTCGAGCGCGGCGCGCAACTGGGTGGCGCGCTCGAGCTCCTCCAGTCGTTCGACGGCATGGGCCGGCTGTGTTGTCAGATCCGGCAGCGCGGCGGCGTCGCGCTTGCTGTCGCGCGTCCTCGACCGGAAGTGGTCGACGGCGGCGTTGCGCGCCAGCGCGAACATCCAGGGCACGAACTCGGCCTCGTCGCGCCAGGTGTGGCGGTACTTGAGCACGCGGACGAAGACCTCCTGGACCAGGTCCTCCGCCACCGAACGGTCGCGGGCGAGCTTCAGGAAGAACTGATAGAGGCGGCGGTGGTGGCGCTCGAACAGCTCCGAGAGCTGCTCGAGGTCGCCCGATCGGACGCGCTCCATGAGAGTCGAGTCGGTCGGGGTGGGTTGCGACTGGGCCGCTGAGTTCATCCTGGGTGGCCCGGGCTCGGAGGGCGCCGGGCTCGTGAAGGGATACCGTGCCACAGGCGGAAGGTTACGACCCGTGGGGGGTCGCGGCGGCTGCTAGGCTCGACCGATCGACCTACGCATCGCGATCCTGCGGTTGGGCGCCGGCGGAGCCGCCGCGGCCCTGGTGGCTTTCGCGGCGGCGGCCCCCGCGCGGGGGCAGAGCGAAACCGCTTCCGGGGGGTGGCCCGTCTACGGCGGCGATGCCGCCTCGACCAAGTACTCGCCGCTCGACCAGATCGATCGCTCCAATGTCTCGCGCCTGGAGCTCGCCTGGCGCTGGCGCTCGCCCGACAACGACGTTCCGGCCGTGCGCAACGTCGCCTTCGAGGCGACGCCGCTCATGATCGGCGGCGTGCTCTACACCAGTACCTCGGGGAGCCAGGCGGCCGCCATCGACGCCGAGACCGGGGAGACGCTGTGGGTCTACGACCCGCGGAGCTGGGCCTCGGGGCGGCCACCCAACAACGGGTTCCTGCACCGCGGCGTCGCCGCCTGGACCGACGGTCCGGACCGGCCACTCCGCATCTTTCTCGCCACCGGCGACGCGCGGCTGATCGCGCTCGACGCGGTGACGGGTCGACCGATCGCCGGCTTCGGCGCCGGCGGCACCGTCGATCTGCGCGACGGGATCCCACGACTCGACGGCACCGCGA
>DATAFT010000523.1:0-1752 GCA_036257295.1 Thermoanaerobaculia bacterium | reverse complement strand
CGGCAGGCTGTGCCCGCGCTCGCGCAGCACCTCGCCCGCGGTCCCCACCACCAGCTCGCGCAGGCGGCGCAGCTCCTCCGCTTCCATCGCCAGCGGAATCATGACCTCGAGCCGGACCGGCACGCCGTCGTCGATCACGTCACAGGCCGCGCCGTACATCGCGCGCGTCTGCGCTTGATAAATCTCGGGGAAGGTGATGCCGAGGCGACAGCCGCGATGACCGAGCATCGGGTTGATCTCGCGCAGCCCGTCGGCCTTGCGACGGACGTCGGCGGGACGCACGTGGAGATCGGCGGCGATGGCCTCGATCTCGGCGTCCTCGACCGGCAGGAACTCGTGCAGCGGGGGATCGAGCAGCCGCACCGTGACCGGCCGCCCCTTCATCGCGCGCAGCATGCGCGCGAAGTCGCGGCGCTGCATCGGCTCGATGCGCTCGAGCGCGCGACGGCGCTCGGTCTCGTCGGAAGCCAAGATCATCTCGCGCATGGCGAGGATGCGGCGCGGACCGAAGAACATGTGCTCGGTGCGGCAGAGGCCGATGCCGTCGGCTCCGAGCTCGATCGCGCGGGTGGCATCCTCCGCCGTGTCGGCGTTCGCCCAGACGCCGAGCGTGCGGATCTGGTCGACCCACCCCATCAAGGTCGCGAAGTGCTTGCCGGCGCGCGCCTCGACGGTGGGGACAACGCCGAGGTAGACGTCGCCGGTGGTGCCGTCGACGGTGACCTCGTCGTCCTCGTCGAGCACCGTCTCGCCGGCGCGAGTGGCGATGCGCAACTGGCCACGGTCCTCGTCCACCTCGAGCGCCCCGCAACCGACCACACAGGTGCGTCCCATGCCGCGCGCCACCACCGCCGCGTGCGAGGTCATGCCGCCGGTGCGGGTGAGCACGCCGCGCGCGGCATGCATGCCGTGGATGTCTTCGGGGCTGGTTTCGGCGCGCACCAGGATCACCGACTCCCCGGCGCCGCCGCGCCGCACCGCTTCGTCGGCGTCGAACACGATGCGTCCGCTGGCGGCCCCGGGCGACGCCGGCAGCCCGCGCGCGAGCAGGGTCTTCTCGGCATCGGGATCGATCTGGGGATGGAGGAGCTGGTCGGCGAGCTCGGGCTCGACCCGCAGCACGGCGGCGTCGCGATCGATCAACCCCTCGCCCACCAGCTCGACCGCGACGCGCAGCGCGGCGAGCGCCGTCCGCTTCGCGCTGCGCGTCTGCAGCACCCAGAGCTTTCCTTCCTGCACCGTGAACTCGACGTCCTGCAGATCCCGGAAGTGACGCTCCAACCGTTCGAGCACGGCGCCGAGCTCGCGATGGATCTCGGGCATCGCCTCTTCGAGCGAAGGCACCGCACCGCGGGTCGCCCCCCCCGCCCCAACCGGGGATGGGCCAGCCTCGCCGCGATGGAGCGGCCCCGGAGTCCTGATTCCCGCCACCACGTCCTCGCCCTGTGCGTTGGGGAGCCACTCTCCCATCGCGCGCGGCTCCCCGGTCGACGGATTGCGCGAGAACGCGACGCCGGTGCCCGACCGCGCTCCGAGGTTGCCGAACACCATCGCCTGCACGTTGGCGGCCGTGCCCCAGCTCTCCGGAATGCCGTGCAGGCCGCGATAGGCGCGCGCCCGCTTGCCGTTCCAGCTCCGAAACACCGCGGCCACCGACTGGCGCAGCTGTTCGCGGGGATCGGTGGGAAAGGCCTCGCCGGTGGCGCCGGCGTAGACGCGCTCGAGCTCGCCGATCACCGCTTCGAGGTCCTC
>DATAFT010000521.1:0-2253 GCA_036257295.1 Thermoanaerobaculia bacterium | reverse complement strand
CGACCATGGACGTCGACTACGACCTCTACGCCGACGGCGAGTCGCTGCTGGGTTGGGTGAACGCCACTTTCCTGCTGCGTGCCGAGCGCGACGTCGACGGCAACCGTTTTTTTGGCCGACTGGCCGATGCACTGCGCGAGCGGCTCGCTGCGACCGCGGTCGAGATCGCGCATCTCAAGATGACCCTCGCCACCGGCGACGGCTGCGATCGCGCGACCATCAACGTGGTGCGCAGCGACGGGTCCGCCGAGCTGGCTCGGCGACTGAGCCGGCCCCTGCGCGCGGCGGAGCTCACGGTCAACCTGCGCGCCGAGGACGATCCGGATCGTCTCCACGCCCTGCTGATGGAGGCGGTGACGGACGTCGGTCGCGAGGTCGAGGTCCATGCCTTGCTGGGCGAGGAAGCCCACTTCCGGCCTGGACGGCCGGTGCCGACGCATCGGATGGTCGCTCCGTGACGAGACGCCTCGCGGCGGCACTCCTGCTCGGCGCGGCGATGACTGGCGCCGCGGCAGCAGCGCAATCGTCGAAGTCGATGCCGCCCAACTTCGTCCTCCTCCTCGCCGACGACCTCGGCTACGGTGACGTCGAGATCAACGGCGCCAGCGTCAACCGCACGCCGAACCTGGCGCGCCTCGCCGCCGAGGGCGTCCGGCTCACCAGCTTCTATGCCGCGGGCAACTGGTGCATGCCGACACGCGCGTCGATCCTGACCGCGTCGTACCCCCGGCGCATAGGTCTCGACCGCGGAAGCGACGCGCTGTCGCCCGCTGCGCGCTCGGCGCGCGGCCTCGCTGCCGGCGAGATCACGCTGCCCGAGCTGCTGCGCGCGTCGGGCTACGCCACCGCGCTCGCGGGCAAGTGGCATCTCGGCGATCAACCGGACTTCCTGCCGACGCGCCACGGCTTCGATCGTTTTTTCGGCCTGCTCCACCCCAACGACGGCGGGCGCGAGGGTTTCCTGCGCTGGGGAGCCATGCGCAGCGACACCGGGTACTTTCCGTTGGCTCTGATGCGCGGCGAGACGGTGATCGAGTCCGAGCCCGACCAGGCGATGCTCACGCGCCGCTACACCGACGAGGCGATCCGCTTCATCGAAGCCTCGCGCGATCGGCCCTTCTTCTTGTTCCTCTCCTACAGCATGCCGCACAAGCCCGCGCACGCGAGCCCTGCCTTCGCTGGGCGAAGCCGTGGTGGCGTCTACGGCGACGCGATCGAGGAGGTCGATGCCTCGGTGGGGGATGTGCTGTCGACCCTCGAGCGACTCGGCCTCGACTCGCGCACCCTAGTCGTCTTCACCTCGGACAACGGCGCCGGACGCGGTTGGGGCTCGAATGCGCCCCTGCGCGGCTGGAAGAAGACGACGCTCGAAGGTGGTCTGCGCGTCCCCTTCGTCGCTCGCTGGCCGGGCCACGCCGCGCGCGGCAAGAGCTCGGGCGAGCTGGTCGCGAGCATGGACCTGATGCCGACCTTCGCGCGGCTCGCTGGCGCCGCGCTCCCGAGCGACCGCGTCCTCGACGGTCGCGACGTGTGGCCGGTCCTCGCCGGCGAGCCCGGCGCGCGCTCGCCGCGCGAGAGCTTCCTCTATTACGACGGCGGCCGCCTCGAAGGCGTGCGCGACCGCCGATGGAAGCTGTGGTTCGGTCGCGTGCCCGAGGAAGCTGGCGCTGGCACCGGCGCCGGGTCGACGCCGCACGCCGCGACAGTCGCTCCCCTCCTCTACGATCTCGACGCCGACGTCGCCGAGACGACCGACATGGCATCGAGCCACCCAGACGTGGTCGAGCGTCTCGAAGCGCTCGCCCATGCCGCGCGCCACGATCTCGGCGACGACGCCACCGGCGTGAAGGGTGCGGGAACCCGCGCGCCGGGCCTGGTCGAGGCCCCGCGCCCGCTCACCGAGTTCGTTTCGATGAAGACCGCTCCGACGACGAGCGGGCCCGCGCGATGATCGAGTCGGCAGCGTTGCGGCGCCGCGCGGCGACTTTGGTGTTGATCGCGATGGTGGCGCTCACCGCCAGCGCGCAATCACCGCAGCAGCGGCAGCGCGGCGACCAGTCGCCGGTCGTGCCGATCGGGCTCGACGCTTACCGAATGTGGGACCGCTGGCCTTATCAGCGCATCGGCGTGCGCGCCTACATGCGCAGCACCTACGACCGCACCGGCGGCAACCACACCGCCGACGCATCGCACTTCCTCTATCAGGAGGCCGACGACTTCAACGTCACGCTAGACGTCATCGGCAGCGGCGTC
>DATAFT010000490.1:0-1926 GCA_036257295.1 Thermoanaerobaculia bacterium | reverse complement strand
CTTGCGGAGGATGCCGTGCGCCGGCTGGTGGACGAGCACACCGAAGGGCGGCAGCTCGGCTTTCTGGGCGAGCCGCGCGTGAACGTGCTGCTGCTCAACCTGGCGCTCGACGAGCTTTCGGGAGCCCGCGGTCAAGGCTCGAGTGGTGCCCTACCGACATCAGTGAAGCGATAGTCGTCGTCCGGCTCGAAACGCCGTATCGGAATCGCGGCTAGCATCGGGGCAGCGAATGGAACCACGGCGTCCCGATCCAGACGCTCTCCTGGCACACGTCACCGCCGCCGAGGCGGGCGAGCAGCGCGGCAAGCTGAAGGTCTTCCTCGGCGCCTCGCCCGGCGTCGGCAAGACCTACGCGATGCTCAACGCGGCGCGGGAGCTCGAGGCGCAGGGCGTCGACGTCGTGGTCGGTCTGATCGAGACCCACGGCCGGCGCGAGACGGAGGCGCTGCTCGAAGGGCTCGAGGTGTTGCCGCGCCGGCGCCTCGAGTACAAGGGTCGCGAGCTCACCGAGCTCGACCTCGACGGCCTGCTCCAGCGCCGGCCGCGAGTGGCGCTGGTCGACGAGCTGGCGCACCGCAACGCTCCCGGCAGTCGGCACGAGCGTCGCTACCAGGACATCGAGGAGCTGCTCGACGCCGGGATCGACGTCTACACCACGGTCAACGTCCAGCACCTCGAGAGCCTCAACGATGTAGTCGCGCAGATCACCGGCGTCCGCGTGCGCGAGACCGTGCCCGACGCGTTCTTCGATCGCTTGCGCGACTTCGTGCTGATCGACCTGCCGCCGCGCGAGCTGATCGAGCGCCTGCGCCAGGGGAAGGTCTACGTTCCCGAGCAGGCGAAGGCGGCGCTGCAGTCGTTCTTCTCGCCCTCCAACCTCACCGCGCTGCGCGAGCTGGCGATGCAGACCGTCGCCGAGCGCATCGACGCCGACCTGCGCGACTACCTCGAAGTCCATGGCACCACCAGTGGAGCTCCCATCCGGCAGAGCCTGCTGGTGGCCATCGATGGCTATGCCCACAGCGAGTATCTGGTGCGCCGGGCCCGACGGATCGCGGAGCGCCGCCAGGCGCCGTGGACGGTGGCGTACGTCGACACCGGCGCGGTGCGCGAGGGCGAGCCCGAGCACCTGCAGGCGGCCCTGCAGCTCGCGCTGCGGTTGGGCGGCGAGACCGTCACCTTGCGCGGTGGCAACGTCGCCGAAGAGCTGCTTCGCTACGCCGAGCGTCACGGCGTGTCGTCGATCCTCATCGGACAGACCCGGGAGCGGCGGATCGCCCGCATCCTGAACCGCACCATCACCCAGCAGCTGCTCGACCATGGGGGCAGCTTCGAGCTGACCATCGTCAACACGCCAGCCGGGCGCCTGCGTTCGCGCCTGCGGCGCAAGCGCGAGGAGCCGGTGTCGCAGCGCCTCGGCGAGTATGCCTTCGCCGCGGTCGCGACGGCGATCGCCGTCCTGATCTCGGCGGCGCTCGACGGCATCCTCCCGGTCGCGAGCCTGGCGCTGATCTTCATCACCATGGTGATCGCGGTGGCGGTGCGCTCGAGCATCGGCGTGGCGCTGTTCGCGGCCGTCTTGAGCTTTCTGTCCTACGACTTCTTCTTCACCGAGCCGCGCTTCACCTTCGCCATCCACAACGGGGAGGATCTGCTTGCGGTCCTCGCCTTCCTGGTCGCCGCGGTGGCGTGCAGTCACCTCGCCGCCCGGCTGCGCCGCCAGGTGATCCTGCTGCGCGCCTCCAACACGCATGCCCGCGCGCTTCAGGCGTTGGGTACCAGGCTCGCCGGCGCGGCCGACGAAGCCCAGGTGTTCCAGGCCGGTTGCCACGCGCTGGCGACCACGCAGGGCTGCGAGGCGGTGGTGCTGCGCCGCGAAGGCGGCGAGCAGGCCGAGCTGCGGATCGTGGCGCAGCATCCGACCAA
>DATAFT010000481.1:0-2334 GCA_036257295.1 Thermoanaerobaculia bacterium | reverse complement strand
GCGAACAGGTCGAAGAACCGGCGATCGACGCCGCTCACGGTCACGCCCGACGCCACGGCACCGCTCTCGGGGTCGCGCGCGCTACCGGTGAGGAGGATCAGCGGAGCCACGTGAGCTTCGCCGGCGAGCTCGCTCCACACCCTGGTCGCGAGCTCGATGGTGAAGAACGTGGGGGCGCGGACCGCGAGGTCGATCGATCCCAACCGTTCGAGCGTGAGGTCGTGAAGGCTCCCGCGCACCGAGTCGCCGACCACCAGCGCGCCCGAGAGCACCGCCGCGGCGACCGCGCAGCAGAGCACCACCGCGAGGTTGGCGCGGCGGTAGTGCTTCAGGCTGCGGCCGAGCGAGGGGCGCACCTCAGGTCACCTCGGCCAGCCGGCCGTCGCGCAGCTCGACGCGGCGCTTGAACTTCCCGGCGAGCTCGAGGCTGTGCGTCACCACGACCAGGATGCTCCGGAAGGAGGCGTGGAGCTCGAACAGGAGATCGGCGATCGATCGCGCGGTCGTCGGGTCGAGGTTGCCGGTCGGCTCGTCGCAGAGGACGAGCCGCGGGCGTTGGACCAGAGCGCGCGCCACCGCCACGCGCTGCGCCTCGCCGCCCGAGAGCTCGGCCGGCCGATGGTCGAGCCGTTCGGCGAGGCCGACGCGCTCGATGAGCTGGCGCGCGCGATCCTCGACCTCGACGCCGGTCTCGGCGCCGGGAGCCATGGTCGGCAGCAGCACGTTCTCGAGCACGGTGTACTGCGGCAGCAGGTGATGATCCTGGAACACGAAGCCGATGTTCCGATTGCGAAAAGTGGCGAGCTCGGGCTCTGGCAGGTCGTGCACCGACTTGCCGTCGAGCTCGATCGTCCCCGAGGTCGGCCGATCCAGCGTGCCGATCAGATGCAACAGCGTGCTCTTGCCCGAGCCGGAAGGTCCGGTGACGGCGAGCGCTTCGCCGCCGACCAGCTCGAGCGATACGCCGCGGAGCACCTCGAGCGTGCGCTTCCCCGACGTGAAGCTCTTGCGCACGTCGTCGAGCGCCAGCCGGACGCTGGGCACCACCCTCAGAGCTGGCGTATCGGCGACCGCCACCGTGTCTTCTCCTCCGCTGACGTCTCTTCGATGCCCTGGGCCAGGCTGTCTGGGATGTCGATCGAGCGCAGCCCACCGGGCCCGTCCATGGCGCAGCACACCGACGTGCTCTGGCCGCGCGCGATGAGGTCGCCGCCATGCCGGAACTCGCACCCGTAGGTGATCGAGCGCGCGCCTTTGCGCAGAACGAACAGGCGGATCTCGACCTCGTCCTCGAACCGCACCGGCCGCAGGAACTCGCAGCCGACCGCCGTGCGCGGCCAGCCCAGGCGCACCCCGCCGATACTACCGGCGACGCTGGTGCCGAGCGCGTTGAGGAACTGGTGCTCCGCGGTCTCCATGTAGATGAAGAACCGCGAGAAGTGGATGATCCCCTCCATGTCGGTGTCGGAGAACTCGACGCGCCGGCGCGTGACGAGCTGATGGAGAGGAAACGCTTCGCTCACGCTCGATCTCCGCGCCGCAGGCGCCGTGTGCTCAGGCGGCGCCCCTCACGGCCACGACGTCCTGATAGACCCGCTCGGTCTCCGCCGCCGTAGCGTCGGCGCTGTAGTCGCGGAACACGGCCTCGCGCCCGCGACGCCCCAGCTCGCGGCGTCGCGCCGGATCGCGCAGCAGCGCCTCGATGGCGACGGCGAGCGCGTCGATCGAGCCCGGCTCCACCAGCACGCCGCCGCCGGTCGCCTCGAGCAGCTCCGGGAACGCGCCGTGGGCCGGCAGCACCACCGGCACGCCGTTGGCGAGCGACTCGAGCACGAACAGTCCCTTGGGCTCGCGATAGACGGTGGGAACGCTCAGCAGGTCGAGGCCGCGCAGGAAGTCGATCTTGCCCTGACGATCGACCTCGCCCACGTACTCGAAGCGGCCTTCGAGCCCGGCGTCGCGCACCTGCCGCTTTACTTTCTCGAAGTAGGCGCGGTCCCGCCCGCCGAGGTAGCCGGCGGCACGCAGTCGAACGTCCAAGCCCGCCATGCGCTCCACCACCACCTTGAAGGCGTCGATCAGAACGTGGAGTCCCTTCTCGGGGCAGATCCGCGCCAGATAACCGACGGTGAACGGGCCGTCGCCGGCTCGCCGCGGCGCCTCTGCGCCACTCACGTCCGCGAGCCCCTGGTCGTGTCCTTCGAGCGTGATACCGATGCGGGCGACCTTGACCCGCTCCCGCGGGACCTCGAGGTACGTCGCCATGTGGTCGGCGTAGTAGCGGCAGGTGGCGATCAGGAGGTCGGCGTCGCGCGCGCGCCGGCGCAGGGCGGC
>DATAFT010000146.1:0-5838 GCA_036257295.1 Thermoanaerobaculia bacterium | reverse complement strand
CCAGGGCCGGCTGATCGATCGGCGGCTCTTCGAGCGAGCCGATCTGGACGAAGCGCCGCCGGCACCCATGCGCCGCCGCGGCGTCGAGCAGGCGCACCGTGGCGGTCAGGTTGGCTTCGAGCGCGGGCAGCACCAGCGCGCGGTCGCGCGCGCCCTTGACCAGTCCGGCGAGATGGAAGACGAAGTCGGGCCGGACAGAGGCGTACAGCGAGTCGACCGCGCGGGGTTCGGCGAAGTCGAGCCGGTGCCACACGCGCGAGGCGGCGCCACCACTCGACGCGGCGGCTCGCGCATCGCCTCGCGTGGTGGCGTGCACGCGCGCGCCCTCGGCCTCCAGTCGCGCGGTGAGGTGGCGTCCGATGAACCCGGAGGCGCCGGTGACGAGAGCGATGGCGTCGCGCAGTGGCTGGCTCCTCGATCGACCGACTATGATCGCCGGCGGGCGGCGCCAATGTAGCGCAGTCGCCCCGCGATCGACGCCAGACCATGATCTCGCCCACTCCGCGCGTCGCCGGCCTGGTCCTCAACTACAACGGCCGCGACGTCACGCTGCTCACTCTGCAGTCGCTGCTGCGCATCGACTATCCCGCGTTCGACCTGGTCGTGATCGACAACGGGTCGACCGACGACTCGCGAGCCGCGATCGCGGCGGCGCATCCTCGGCTGCGCCAGCTTCAGGTAGCGGAGAACCGCGGCATCTCCTGGGGCCTCAACCACGGTCTGCGCTGGGCGATCGACGCCGGCTACGACTACGTGCTGGCGATGAACAACGACATCGAGGTGGCGCCCGACTTGCTCCGCTTCATGGTGTCGTGCGCCGAGGCGGATCCGGCGATCGGATGCGTCGGTCCCAAGTCCTACTACTACTACGACCGCGAGCGGTTGTGGTCGGCCGGGGGGCTGCTGCGGTTTCGCGAGTCGGTCACGCGCGAGCGCGGCGATCGCGAGATCGACCGCGGGCAGTACGACCGCGACGAGACGGTGCCCTACGTCAACGGTTGCGCGATGCTGGCGCGCCGCGAGGCGCTCGAGCGCACCGGGCTGTGGGACCCGGTCTACTACGTCGGGGTCGAGGACGCCGACTGGTGCGTGCGCATGAAGCGCGCCGGCTTTCGCTGCCACTACGCGCACCAGGCGCGTCTGTGGCACATGATCTCCCACTCGCTCGGCGTCTATCGGCCGAGCCGGACCTTTCACACCGGACGATCGAGCGCCATCTTCCTGCGCAAGTACGCGAATCCGGCGCAGTGGGCGTGGGCGCTGACCTGGTTCGCGGCTGCGGTAGTGGCGGCATACGCGCGCGAGCTGCCGCGGCGCAATCAGGGCGCCGCGGTGGCGAAGCTGCGCGGCTTCCTCACTGGGCTGCGCGTCGAGCTGGCGCCGATCCCGGAGCCGCCGCTGATCGAGCCCGCTAGCTCCGGGCGTGGTGAGTACCACGCCCTCCGCTAGCTTGTTGTCGGCGCCGAGGACGGCGCGACTCCGGGCGTGGTGAGTACCACGCCCTCCGCTAGCAAGAGCTTGGCGCCGCGGACGTCGCTGCTCGCTTCGCTCGCTCTTGCGGCCGGCTGACGAAGAGTTAACCGGACGCCGGCGGAGGGGATCGCCACAGGCGCTCGCCGCCGCGCCTTCGATGGAAACGGCGCAGCCGCCGCTCGCGCGCGACGGCGTCACTCCAGTCCGAGCCGAGCTGCGAGGCATAGCAGGCGAAGGCGCGACTCTTGGCGTCGAGATCGGCTTCGTCGATGGTCTCGACCCGCGTCTCCCAACCGCGGTGCCTCGCCATCGCCCGCCTTCGCACGCGCCAGCTCTCGGCGTAGGGAAAGTCCTCGTAGAACCAGAGCCGATCGCGCGGCACCACTTCGCGCGCCAGGCGATGGACGATGGCGTGATCGACGTGGCCGCCGATGCCGAGCGGCGCGGCGACGAAGGCGGTCGCCGGAAGTGCTTCGAGCGCGGCGCGAAGCGGTGCCTCGACCGCGCCGTCGTCCTCGGCGGGATCGCCGAACAGCACCGCGGACGCAGTGTAGAGCGGCACGCCTCGCCGATCGACGCGATAGATGGCGTCGGGCAGGTCGAGCTGCACGCACGCCGCCCCCAGCGATTGCGCCGCCAGCCGATCCTCGCCGCGGCGCACGGCGACCGCGTCGCCGGAGTCGAGCCCCCACCGCCGGTGCAGATCGGAAGCGAAGGCCGAGAGCTCCGCACCCGGCGGCGCGGGTCCGGCGAACAGGGTGACGATCGAGACGCGCTCGCCGCGTCGCGCGCGCGCGTGAATCTGGCCGCCGCACGAGAACGCGGCGTCGTCGAGGTGCGGCGAGAGGTAGATCGCGTCGACCGGAGCTGCGACCGTGTCGAGCGGCGTCGTCATCGGCGCGAGCGTACGCGATCTCAGTCGAACGCGAGGAAGGCGCGGTAGAGCGGGCGATGGCGCAGCAGCGCGATCGCGACGAACAGCAGTGCGGCTACGGTCGATATCCCGAAACGCCACCACGGGGCGGTGGCGGACACCAGGGCGATCGGCGCGAACAACACGAGACCGAGAGCGTAGAGCACGCCGATGTCGAGGAGAAGTCGCCGGAAGCCGGCGGGCTCGAGCTGCCACAGCCCCCAGGCCAGCAGCAGCATCCCGAGCGGGAAATAGCCCGCCACCGCCATACCCAGCTCGCGCAGGTCGGTGCCGATCAGAACGTAGCCGAGACCGCCCAGCGCCAGCAGGTTGACGAGCGTGTAGCCGATCAGCAGCCGGTCGCGGTGGTAGACCAGCAGCAGCTCGCGGCCGAACATGGTGAGCGGGCGAGCCAGCGGCACGAAGGCGGCGACGCGCAGGTAACCGGCGGCGCCGAGCCAGTCGGCGCGGCCGAGCGTGAGGATCATGACGACGCGCTCCGCGTTCCAGAAGACGAAGAACGCGACCGGCACCACCAACGTGAGCAGGAACACGGTCGCCGTGCGGAACACCTCGAACGCGCGCGACGGCTGATCGCGGTAGCGCACCAGCGCGGGATAGACGGCGCGACCGGCGGCGTCGGCGAGCTGGCGCGAGACGAAGAAGGCGGCCAGGATGGCAAGGCCGGCGGCGCCCACGATGCCTGCCGGTAAGCGCAGGCCGAGGATCACCGGATCGAGGTTGAGCACCGCGAGCTCGAGCAGCGACAGCACCATGAGCGGCAGGCTCGCGAGCACCAGCGAGAGCGTGGCGCCAGGGAGGACCTCGAGATGGAGGCGAGCGTGTCCGTCGCGTTCCTGTCGGCTCGACAGCGCCGCCCACCACAGCATCGCGGTGTAGACCGACGCCGCGGTGATGTGTGCGATCACGATGCTCCACACGCCCCAGCCGCGCAGCGCGAGCACGATTGAGAGCGCAGCAAAGCAGACGTTGCGGCCGAGCTCGGCCGGGATCGTCTTCTCGATCTCCTGCTCGGCCTCGAAGAACGTGAGCGGCACCGAGCCCAGGCCCTGCACGAACAGGAACAGGCACAGCGCGCGCAGAATGGGAACGGTGGCGGCGTCGCGACCGGCAAAGCCGTAGGCGAGGAGCGGCGCTGCCAGGGCGAGCGCCGCCGCCAGGGCGCCGCCCCAGCCCACCTGCAGACCGAGGTAGTTGCCGTACGCGCGCCGGCTCTGCCGCACCACGTGCCCCGGCACACCGAGGTCGCGCACCTGCGCCAGCAGGATGAAGACCGGCTCGGCCCAGGTCCAGACTCCCATCTCCGCGGGCGCGATCAACTTGCGCAGCGCCATGTGGGTCGCGAAAGTGACGCCCATGCGCCACACCGACGACAGGCTGGCCGCGCTCGCCGAGCGCAGCAATCGTGAAGGTGGGCTGCGATCGCGAATGATGATGATCTCGGAGGGGAACCGTCGGCGGGCGCTAGCTTAGCGATTCGTCGCGCGCGCGGGATCGGGCTTCGAGCGCTGTGCTACCTTGCCGGCGTGATCGCGAGCCGCCACCGATGCTGCCGCGAGCGCGCGCTGCTTCTGCTCGCGCTGACGTCGAGCATGGTCGCTTGCCAGCGCCAGCCGGTGCGGCTCGACGGCGCTCCCATCGTCCTGGTGGTGATCGACACCCTCCGCGCGGACGCGCTCGGCGTCTACGGCGCGGAGCAGGCGACCTCGCCCGCGCTCGACGCGTGGGCCGAGCGCGGCGCCATCTTCGATCGCGCGTTCTCGACCGCTCCCTGGACGCTGCCGAGCGTGGGATCGCTCCTGACCGGTCGGTTCCCGTCCGGTCACGGATCGGGTCGCGGCAAGCTTCCCGTCGCCGACGACCGCACGCGCCGCGTCTTCCTCGCGCTCGACGCCTCGGTGCCGCGACTCGCGGGCATCGTCTCGCAGCACGGCTACGCCACCGCCGCTTTCGTCACCAATACCTTCCTGCGCCCCGGCTTCGGCCTCGCGGAGGGGTTCGACACCTACGACCACACGCGCAACCGCTACCTCGACGAGCGGCGCGCCGACGTGATGGTCGGGCGCGCGCTGGAGTGGATCGACCAGCGGCCGCAGCGTGAGCCCTGGTTCCTCCTGCTCCACCTGCTCGACCCGCACCAGCCCTACAATCCGCCACCCGCCGAAGCGGGCCGCTTCACCAGCGGCTACCAGGGACCGCTGCGGGCGCCGATCGGGCCCGCCGGACTGGGGCGTGGGGCGAGGCGCGGTCAGGCCGACCTCGACGCCGCGGATCGCGCGTTCCTGCGGGGCGTCTACGACGAAGAGGTCGCGTTCGTCGCGGCTCAGATCGCGCGCCTGCTCGACGGTCTCGCCGCGCGACAGGTGCTGGAGCGTGGCCTCGTGATCGTGACCGCCGACCACGGCGAGGAGTTCTTCGACCACGGCGGGCTCGAGCACGGCCACACGTTCTATCAGGAGCTGCTCCACGTGCCGCTCTTGATATGGGGGCCGCACGTGCGCGCGGCGCGCCACCGGGAGCCGGTGTCGCAGGTCGACGTGCTGCCGACCATCCTCGACGCCCTCGGTGTGGCGCCGCCGGCCGATCTCGACGGTGTCTCGCTGTGGCCGCTGCTCACCGGGCGCGGCAAGCTCGCCGGTGGGCGCGAGCTGGTCGCCGAGAACAGCCTCTACGGCGATCAGCGGCGCGCCATCGTCGAGTGGCCGTACAAGCTGGTGATCGACGTCGAGCGGCCGGACGTGGCCCTCTACGACCTCGAGCGCGATCCCGCGGAGCGCGAGAACCTGGCGGTGGAGCGGCCCGAGGTCGCGGAGCGTCTGACCGCCGCGCTGGCGCGCCGCGCACCTCGGGAGCTCGACGCCGAGGCGGTCGTGCTCGACGCCGACACGAAGCGGGAGCTGCGCGCTCTCGGTTATCTGCGCTGACCGGGACGGTCGGAGCGCGGCGGTCGCCACGAGCGCGGGCCGCCGGGCCGCGTCAGAGGACCCGGGAGCTGGTCAGGTCGGTAGACGACCGCGAGCGTGCCGAGCGACGTGCGCACCGAATGGAGCGGCGGACCGGCGGCGGCCACTCGATCGAGCCCGAGCGGGCGGTACCACGCTTCGCGCGTCATGAAAACGACGTAGGGATGCTCGCGCGAGGCAACCCGGGGCCGTAGGCGTTCGTGCGCGGTCAGGTCGGAACGGAGATAGGGCTCGAGACAGTGCGGCGCGATCGGCACCAGGACGGTGGCGCCGGGCTCCGCGTGCTCGTTGAGCCACTGCGCCACCGCGCGATACGACCCTCCCCAATACTCGATCTCGAACATGCGCTCGCTCGCGCCTGGTTGCAACCGGCGCAGCGGACTGGCGAGGTAGGCGTCCTGGTAGGGGTGAAGGCGAGCGACGTCGACGACGATGGCGAGCGCTGGCAGCGCCAGCGCCGCAGCGGCG
>DATAFT010000439.1:0-3135 GCA_036257295.1 Thermoanaerobaculia bacterium | reverse complement strand
GGGCTCGAGCCTGGGGGGCAGCCTGCTCAAGCAGGGCTGGATCGCCACCGGACTGCGCATGGAGATCTCCACCGATGGCCGGCGCATCGTGACGTCACGGGTGCGCTCGATGGAGATCCACGACGGCCTACCCGGGCCCTTCTAGCCGGGCCCTTCCAGCTCTGCCCTCCAGCCCGCCGTCCGGCCGCATTTCGGCTCTGCGCTCGATCGCCGCGGTCGCCGTCGTGATGGCCGTGGTGGCGGCGATCCCGGCGCGCGGCGAGGACGTCAAGCCGCGGCTGGCGGCGCTCGCGATCTCCGAGCCGATCACGATCGATGGCGAGCTCGAGGAGTCGGCCTGGCAGCGCGCCGAAGCCGCCAGCGAGTTCACGCAGCGCGAGCCTCACGAAGGAACGCCGGCCACCGAGCGCACCGAGGTGCGCGTCGTCTACACCCGCAGCGTGCTCTACCTCTCGGTCCACGCCTTCGACTCCGAGCCCGAGCGCGTAATCGCCAAGGAGATGGAGCGCGATGCGACGCTCTACCGTGACGACGCCGTGGTGTTCGTGCTCGACACGTTCGGCGACCACCGCAACGGCTACGCGTTCGAGACCAACCCCAACGGCGCGCGCTTCGACGCGCTGGTGACCGACGAGGGCCGCGACGTCAACGTGCACTGGGACGGCGTGTGGGACGCCGCCGGTCGCCGCACCGCAGACGGCTGGTCGGCCGAGCTGGCGATCCCGTTCTCGACGGTGCGCTTCGATCCGACTCGTGACACCTGGGGCTTGAACGTCCGGCGCATGATCCGGCGCAAGAACGAGGAGGTGCACTGGGCGCCGCTGCCGCGCTCGATCGGCGACTACCGCGATCTCAGCCGCTACGCGGTCTACCGCATCTCGATGGCGGGCGAGCTCACCGACCTCCACGACCTGGCGCCGTCGCGGCGGCTCGGTGTGACGCCGTTCCTGGTCGGCGATCTGTCGCAGAGCCCGGGCACCGGCGATCCCGACACCGAGGACGACACCGAGGCCGGCCTCGACGTCAAGTGGGGCATCGGGCGCGGGACCTCGCTCGACCTCACCTACAACACCGACTTCGCCGAAGTCGAGGTCGATCAGCAGCAGGTGAACCTCACGCGCTTCTCGCTCTTCTTTCCGGAGAAGCGCGACTTCTTTCTCGAGAACGCGGGCATCTTCGAGTTCGGCCTGCCCAACCGCGAGACCCTCGACCCGGCGTTGATGAAGGTCTTCTTCTCGCGGCGGATCGGGCTCGAGGCGGGGCGCGAGGTGCCGATCGACTACGGCGTGCGGCTCACCGGCCGGGAGCGCGGCTGGAACCTGGGCGTGCTCGGAATCCAGACCGACGACACCGGCTTCGACGACGGCTTCTCGGTGCCGCAGAGTCAGTTCGGCGTCCTGCGTCTCAAGCGCAACCTGGGCGGGCGTTCGGGCGTGGGTCTCCTGGTGACCGATCGTGAGGACGAGGACCTGGGCCGCAACACCGTGTACGGCGCCGACTTCGACTGGAAGCCCACCCGCGCCATCGACGTCGAAGGGTTCGCGTCGCGCACCGACGACGACCGCATTCCGGGCGACGACTGGTCCGCCGGATGGAGCGCCGGGTACCGCGCCCACGACGTCGAAGCGCAGATCGAGCACCTGATCGTCAACGAGGGGTACCAGCCCGGCATCGGCTTCCTGCTGCGGCGCGACTTCGAGCACTTCGCGCCCAAGGTGCGCTGGCGGCCGCGGATCGAGAAGCACGGCATCCGGAGCTGGTACTTCGAGGGGATCTACGACTACTACGGGCGGGCTTCGGTCGACCAGCTCGAGTCACGCCGGTTCTCGTACGCGCTGATCGGGCTGCGCACGATGTCCGACCACGGGTTCAGCCTCAATCACGACTTCGACACCGAGCGGTTGTTCGCACCGTTCGAGATCCGGCCCGGCATCGTGATTCCGGCAGGCGTCTACGACTTCTCGGCGCTGCGCCTCGGCGGGCGCACCAACGAGGCGAAGCGGATCTCGATGCGCGGGCGGATCTCGAGCGGCGACTTCTTCGACGGCACCCGCGACTGGCTGAACGTGACCATCCACATGCGCGGCACGCGGTTCTTCAACGCCGAGACCCTCATCGATTGGAACGATGTCGATCTGAAGGAGGGCGCGTTCGTCACGAAGATCCTCGGCGAGCGTCTCAGCGTGACCTTCACGCCCGACCTGCGCGTCAACGCGTTCCTCCAGTACAACGACGCCGCCGAGCTGGTCGCCGCCAACGTCCGCTTCAACTGGATCTATCGCCCGGGCGCCGACCTGTTCCTGGTCTACAACGAGACCTGGGATGCTCCCACGTTCAGCGTCAGCGAGACCCGCGATCGCCAGCTCATCATGAAGGTCACCTACCTCCTGCAGCGATGAGATGAGACTTCGACTCACCACGCGCCGCGGCAGGCTGGCGGCCTTCTTCCTGCTCTACCTCTCGGAAGGCATTCCGTTCGGGTTCACCGCCGTCACCATGACGGCGTACCTGCGCCGCCACGGCGTCGGGCTCGAGGCGATCGGATTGTTCGCCGCCTCGCTCTACGCGCCCTGGGGCTTCAAGTGGGCGTGGGCCCCGCTGGTCGACTTGTTGCGCTCCGAGCGCTTCGGCGCGAGCCGCGCCTGGATCGTGTTCGCGCAGACGATGATGATCCTGACCATCGGCGTCGTTCTGTTCTTCGATCCGGCGACCCAGCTCGGCCTGGTCACGTCGTTGATCATCGTGCACAACGTGTTCGCGGCGACGCAGGACATCGCGATCGACGCGCTCGCCGTCAGGGTGTTGCCGGAGGGCGAGATGGGCACCGCGAACGGGCTCATGTTCTCGGCCGCGTACATCGGGCAGGCGATCGGCGGCAGCGGCGCGCTGTTCGTCGCCGGCAAGCTCGGATACGACGCCGCGTTCCTGTTCATGCTCGGCGCGCTCACCGTCCTTCTGTTCGCGGTCTCGCTGCCGCTGCTCGAGCCGGCGTCCGCGGCCCCGGCGCCCGCCACCGCGTCGTCCGCCGGCGCGCTCGGCGCGGCACGCGAGGCGCTCGCGCGCATCCGACGGTTCCTGGCCGATCTCTACGACGGCTTCTTCCACTCCGGCCGCGGGCCGGCGCTCGGCGTCCTG